>CAZNZH010000350.1:0-6331 GCA_964577445.1 uncultured Myxococcales bacterium | reverse complement strand
TGTCGCCGTTCTTCATGAACAGGACCTTGATGTCCTGCCCGCCGATGTCGCAGATGACGTCGACGTCCCCGAAGAAGTGCACAGCGCTCATCATGTGCGCGACGGTCTCGACGATGTTCACGTCCGCTTTGAGCGACTCCTCCAGCACGTCCGCCGCGTAGCCCGTCGCGCCGAAGCCCAGGATCTCGAGCGTGGCGCCTTGGTCATGCACCCGCCCGCGCAGGCTCCGCAGCATGTCGCGCATGTCCTGAATCGGGTTTCCCTTCGAGAGGGTATACTCCTTCATCAGGATGCGGCCCTCCTCGTCGACCAGCACCACCTTCGATGAGGTGCTGCCGCCGTCGAGCCCCAGCACGCCGCGCACGACCTGCCCCGGCTCAAAGACCGCCTCGTCGAACTCGGGCAGCGCGAACTGCTCCTGGAAGGTCGCCAGATGCGCCGCGCTCTCGACCAGCGGCGGGCCCGCGGTCGCGCCGAGCTTCGCCTTGCGGCCGAAGTCGATGAAGGTGCGCAGCGCCGAAAGCCCAGTGAAGACGCCAAGATGCGCCGGCTCGTGCAGGCCGTAGAGCACCGCGCCAAGCGCCGCGTAGTACTGAGCGTTGTCGGGGACGAAGATCAGCTCCTCGATGGGGATGTCCTTCGGATACGGGTAGTTGCGGGCGTCCCAGGTCTCGGGGATGCGCAGGCGCCAGCACTGCTGCAAAAAGGGCAGGTAGGCGTTGGGTCCGCCCAGCAGCAGCACCCGGTGGCGCAGGGTGTTGCCGCGGGTGAGCACCGAGAGGTTCTGCAGCACGATGGCGTCGGCCAGCGAGCACAGGATCTCGGCCGATGGGATGCCCGACTTCACGAGGTTGACGATGTCGGTCTCGGCGAACACACCGCACTTGGCGGCGACGTGGTGCAGCTTCGTCGGGTCGAAGGTGAGCTTCGCCGTCTCCGACTCGGGCATGCCGACCTTGATGAAGCACTTGTCGATGGTGGCGCCCGTGCCCGACGCGCACTTGTCGTTCATCGAGGTCGTCGCTTGGCGGTCGCCGGTCTCCTCGTTGACCTTGAAGATGATGATCTTCGCGTCCTGGCCGCCCAGCTCGACGACCGAGCCGACGTCGGGGTGCAGCGCCTCGACGGCCATGGTGACGGCGTTGACCTCTTGGACGAAGCGCGCGCCGATGTGCTCCGCGATGGGGCTGCCGCCGGAGCCCGTGATGAACGTGCGGATCGAGGCCTGGGGGACGGCGGGGAACGCGGCGGTGATGCGCTCGAGGAACTCGTAGACGCACTCGGGCTGGCGCGTGTTGTGGCGCATGTAGTCCGACCAGAGGATCTCGCGCGAGACCGGGTCGACGACCGTGGCTTTGACGGTGGTCGAGCCGACGTCGATGCCGATGGTCAGGGGCTCGGTGCGTGTCGCGAAGCTGGGGTCGGCCATGGGGATGGTCTCCAGGGGCGCTGGGGCCTTGGGGGGCGGCCGGAGCGGGGCCGGCACCGAACGCGCGGTGCGGGTGCCGGAGTTGAATAGACTGGCAGTCTAGTCTAACTCAGCCCCAACGCAAGGCAGGCCGCGGTGAATTCCCACGGGGACAGCCAAAAACACCGCGATGTCAGCGAGTTATGGCCGCGGAAGGGGCGGGGAACAGCCCGCCGGTGACGAAGTCCAGCAGGCTCTCGGCCAGGGCTTCGTGGCTGTGGTCGCCGAGCCCCTCGTAGGTGTGGGGGCCGACGGCGGCCTTGGCGGCGCCGAGCAGGTAGACCGACACCGCCTCGAGATCCATGGGGCGGACGAGGCCGATGCGGACCCCGGCGTCCAGGGAGCGGCGAATCAGCGCCAGCACGCCCTCGTGGAAGGCCTGGATGCGGTCTTCCAGCTCGGGCTCAAACGCGGTGGCCTGAAAGAGGACGCGGGTCAGGTCGCTGTTCTCCGCGGTCAGGCGCAGCACGCGGACGAGGTTGGCGTGGAGCTGGGCGCGGGGCGAGATGGTCGAGCGGACGTCGACGGGCTCGAGGACGGCGGTGAGGCGGGCGAGGAAGCCTCGGAGGATCTCGTCGAAGAGGTCTTTTTTGCCAGCCTCGAAGTGCGCGTAGAGCGTGCCGCGCGAGATGCCGGCCTCGGCGAGCAGGTCGTCGACGGTGACGCCGTGGTAGCCGCGGGTCGCGAAGAGGCGACGGCCCGCTTCGAGGATCTGGACGTGCCGCTCTTCTTTGAGGGCGCGGGCGCGGAGGACGCGGCCGTCGGTGATCTCGGGCGATGTCTCGTCGGGCGGCGGGCCGTCCGGGGGGCGGCTGTCAGGCGGGGGCGGGGTTTGCACGGCGCGCACCATCGCACAGGCGCGGGCGCGGCGGCTACAAAGTCGCGCGCCACAGACGCGCCTGATTCGGTCAATGGGCGAAGGGGCAGGCCTCGGCGAAGGCGGCGGACTCGGCGGCGCAGGCGTTGGGGTCGACGGGGACGGCGACGAGCTCGGAGGTGGCGAGGCACTGCCACGCGGTCTGGGCCTCGCAATCGGACTGGGCGATGAGCAGGGGGCGGCAGTCGGCGCGGAGGTTGGCCAGGGCCGCGCAGCCGAAGTCGCAGAGGGCCATGTCGGTGGTGGCGCAGCCGTCGTGGCGGGCGGTGCAGCCGGCCTCGCAGGCGCTGACGAGGGCCTGGGGCGTCGAGCCGCCGGCGCCGCCCGCGTCGCAGGCCGTGGGTGCCAGGCAGAGCAAGGCCACGACGAGCCAGCGCGCGAAAACCTGCGCTTGGGACGGCATGGTGACCTCCGCTCGGGCGTGTGTGTTCGGGCCCGCTCAGAGTGACATGGCTCGCTCGAGATCGCTACCGGACGCGCGACGAGAGCGGCTCCTCGTTCGCGATGAGAAAGCCCTCTTGGCCGTGCACAATCTCGAGCTGTTTCGCGCCCTTGTCGGTGAACTTCCCGGTGGAGGGGCCCTGGATGAAGAGCACCAGCGCGCGGTCGGGGCCGGTCCAGATCTGGACGTCGTCGGCCGTGACCTTCATGGGCTTGGCGAACATGGGCTGGCGGTCGGCCAGCCAGCCCTCGCGGTCGAAGGCCGTCTCTTCTTCGCCCACGCGGCGCACGCCGTGAAAGGTGGGGGCGAAGAGCGCCGCGTAGGCAGCAAAATCCTGGCTGTTTTGGGCGTCGAGCCAGCGCGTCAGCGCCTCGCGCGCGGCGTCCTCGCTGACGGCGACCGCGTCGCCGGCGCGCGAGAGGGCGACCAGCTCGACCAAGCCGTCTTCGACCATGCCGCCGCCAAACCAGGTCTCGAAGGTGACCAGGCCGTGCTCGGGCGTGAAGCAGCGCACCGCGCCGCCGTCGTCGCCCTGGCGGCCTCCGACAGCGATCTCGGGGGGGCCGGTCGCGGGCGGCTTTTGGCAGCGCGCGCTCAGCTCGCGGCCCAGCGCCCGCACGGTGCGCGGCTCATACAGCGGCGTGGTCGGGGCCGGCGCGAAGAGGGTGGACTCGCCCGACGGGATGCCGCAGTGGGTGATGAACCAGAGGCCGCCGTCGCGGCGGAGGTAGCAGCCGTCGGAGCGCCAGACCGGCCAGGCGGTGATGGCGGATTGAAAGCTCACCACGGGCTCGGCGCCCTCGCAGGCGACGCGGAAGGCGCCTTCGAAGGGCGCGTCCGGGGCGGCGTTGACCCGGCAGATGCCGAGGCCGGCGGCCCGCGCGGCGGCGGGCCGCTGGTCGTCGCCCACCCGCGAGCGGCGGACGACGACGCGGTAGACGAGCGCGGTGCCGGGCACCAGGGCATCGCGGGCCGGGGCTTCGGCGAGCGCGGGCGCTGAGGGGTCGGCGGCCTCGCCGGCGCCGGGGGAGACCGGGGGGGCTGGCGCAGGGGCTGGCGCAGGGGCGGGCGCAGGCGGCGTCAGCTCTTCAGCGGCCGCGGGCGGGGCTGCCGGGGCGGGCGCCGGCGCGGGAGAGCCGTGCTCCGACCGGCAACCGCAGAGCAGCGCCAGAGCGACCAGAACCGACACCGACGCGCGTCCCAAAGCCAAGGCATGCCCCCGTTTCGTACGGGTATAGAAGCCGGCCCACCGGGCGTCAACCGAGCAGCCGCCGCCCGAACCCACCCCCGTGGAGGCGCCGGCCCCGATTGCCGCCCCGCGCCCGCGCGCCTACGATGCGGCCGGGGCGCTGCCAGCTCCGCGCGCACGGCGTCGCGAGCGCTGGCGCGCCCCAGCCCTCGGCCCTCGGGACCCACACACACCTTGGACTCGACCTCCCCACTGGCGCGCAGCCTGCGAGCCCCGCTGCTGGCCCTGGCCATCGCCGCCCTGCTGGCGAACCTGCTCGCCTTCGCCCTGCAAAACCCCATCGACGACGCGTTCATCTTCTTTCGCTACGCCCGCAACCTCGTCGACGGCCACGGGCTGGTCTTCAACCCCGGCGAGGCCGTCGAGGGCTACACCAGCCTGACGTGGACGCTCATCATCGCCCTGGGGATGCTGGCCGGGCTCGACCCGACCGCCGTCGCGCAAGGTCTCGGCGCCCTGTGCGCCCTGGGGCTGGCCGCCGTCGCTTGGCGCTTCGCCGCTCGGCTGGGCGCGGGGTTTTGGGGCCGCCTCCTCGCCCTGACGGCCCTCGCGTGCCTGCCGTCCCTGGGCGCCACCGCCGCCAACGGCCTGGAGAGCGCCGCCTTCGCGCTGAGCGCCGGCGTCCTCCTCTTGCTCGCCTCCCGCGACGCGCCCCCGCTCGGCCTGCTGGTGCTGGCCGGCGTCTTCGCGCTGCTGACCCGCCCGGAAGGCGTCCTCGTCGCCCTCGGCGCGCTGCTCTGGAGCGGCATCGTAGAGCGCCGCGCCGGCCGCCCCATCGCCTCAGCCCTCGCCGGAGCCTCAGCCATCGCCGCCGCCTTCGCCGCCTACCTCCTCTGGCGCCACGCCACCTACGGCCAGTGGCTCCCCAACACCTACTACGCCAAGTCGGACCTGCTGAGCTGGCGCGTCACCTCCGGCCTCAGCTACCTCGCCCGCGCCGCGACCGAGACCTGGCTCGCGGTAGCGGTGCTCTGCGGCCTGTGGCTCGCCGCCGCCCCCAACGACGACGCCCCCGCGCCCTCCAGGCCCCACCTCCTCGCCCTCGCGTTCGCCGCGTCCTGGCTCGCGCTCATCGTCTGGGAGGGCGGCGACTACTTCCCCGGCCAGCGCTTCCTCCTCCCCCTCTTTCCCATCGCCGCCGCCTGGCTCGGCGCCGCCCTCGAGCGCCTGCTCGCCGCCCGCCGCCCGGCGCTCGCCACCGCCGCCCTCGCCGCCGCCGCCGTCCCCCTCGCCATCGGCTGGCCCGCCATCCACGCCGAGGTCCGCGTCCACTCCGACCTCGTGGAGGTCTGGCGCCTCATCGGCCAGGGCCTCCACGAAAACCTCCCGCCCGGACGCTCCATCGCGCTCTCCGCCGTCGGCGTCATCCCCTACGAAGCCGGCCTCCCCACCCTCGACCTGCTCGGCCTCACCAACGCGCATATCGCCCGCCGCCCCCCCGACACCGCCATCCCCATCTCGGCCCACCGCAAGCACGACGACGCCTTCGCGCTTCAGTCCGCGCCGGACTATTTCGTGCCGTCCAACGGGCTCGTCGCCCGCGAGCCGTGGACCACGCGCCCACCCAACCGCGACCTGCCCTACGAGGCGGGGATCTACGCCGACCCGGCCTTCGGCTCCCGCTACGCCCTGCGCAATATCCCCCTCGACGGTGGCCTCTACCTCGCCGTATACGCCCGCCGCGGGCTCCCCGAAGCCCAAGCGTGGTGAGCCTCCGCCCACGTCCCACGCATCCCCGCCCCCAGGAGGCACGCGATGACCGCGCTCCCCTTTGACCCCGCCCCCGCCTCGCTGGTCGACGCCTCCGGGCGCATCGTCTGCGGCGTCTACCGCGAACCGCTCGCCCACGAAGACCTCGACGCCGCCCGCTTCGGCTGGTTCGGCGGCACCGCCCCCACCCCCGCCCGCGCCCTTCGCCTGAAGCAGTGGCAGCATTATTGCGTGATATCGCCTCACTATCTGCTGACCTTCGCCGTCGTCGACACGGCCTACATGAAGACCGGCTGGGCGCGCGTGGTGGACCTGGCGACCGGCCACGGGTTTGAGCGCGCCATCAAAGGGCCGCCGACGCTGGACGCCCGGGTCGCGGCCGGCCTCTGGCGCGGTCGCACGTGGCTCTGCGCGAGCGGCCTGCGCATCGAGGTCCGCAACGACCTGGACCGCGGGCGGCACGAGGTCCGCCTGCGCGTGGCGGCCGCCGGTGGTGAGCCCGACATCGACGCCGCGTTCGTCTGCCAACACGACCTGGACGCCATCGAGCCCCTGGTGGTGAACCTGCCGCTGTGGCGCAATCGC
>CAZNZH010000349.1:0-6337 GCA_964577445.1 uncultured Myxococcales bacterium | reverse complement strand
GCCTTGGCCAGCGCCTGCCACAGCTCCGGGTCCAGCGCGTCCGCCCGCGCCTCGGCCGCCTTGAGCCGCTCCGGCGTCGCCAGGTCCTTGAAGATGGCCTCGGCCAGGTCCTGGACCGCCCTCTCTTCCTCGCTGAATCGAAAATCCATGAGCTCTCTCCTACCGGTCCGCCCGCGGCATCCGCAGGCCGGCCATGGAGATGATGTCGCGCTGCACCTCGTTGGTGCCGCCGCCAAAGGTCAGCACGAGATAGGACCGGTAGTAGCGCTCGAGCCGCCCGCCCAAGATGGCACCCGGCGACCCGGCCTGTAGCTGCCCCGCCTCGCCGGTGACCTCGAGCAGCGCGCGATACGCCTCGACGTAGAGCTCGCTGCCGTAGACCTTCACCGCGCTGGCCTCCGCCGGGCTCAGCTCGCCATGGGCCTCCAGGTTCCACGCCTGCCGCCAGTTCATCAGCTTCAGCACCTCGAGCTTCGCCTCGACGCGGCCCAGCACCATCTGCACCCAGGGCCGGCTCAGCACGCTCCGCCCGTCGCCGCCGCGGGTCTCGCGCGCCCACGCCGTCGTCTCCTCCAGCATCCGCGCCAGCGGCCCCACCGGAAAGAGTGCGACCCGCTCGTGGTTGAGCTGGTTGGTGATCAGCGCCCAGCCGCCGTGCTCTTTGCCCACCAGCGTCGTCACCGGCACCCGCACGTCCTCGTAGTAGGTCGCGCTGGTGAGGTTGTCGCCCATGGTGTGAATCGGCGACATGGACACGCCCGGCGTCTTCGCGTCGATACACAAAATAGAAATCCCTTTATGTTTCGGAGCGTTTGGGTCGGTGCGCGCGGCCAGCCAGATGTAGTCGGCGACCGTCGCCAGGGACGTGAAGATCTTCTGCCCGTTGATGACGTAGTGGTCGCCGTCGCGCACCGCCGTGGTCCGCAGCGACGCCAGATCGGTCCCGGCGCTGGGCTCCGTGTAGCCGATGGCGAAGTGCAGCTCACCTCGCAAGATGCGAGGCAGGAGCTCACTTTTTTGGGCGTCGGTGCCGTACTTCATCAGGGTCGGGCCGACGGTGTTCAGGGTCAGAAAGGGGATGGGGAAGCCGGCCCGCTGGATCTCGTCGAAGAAGATGAACTGCTCGACCGGCGAGCGCTCCTGACCGCCGTACTCCTTGGGCCAGCCCAGCCCCAGCCAGCCGTCGGCGCCCATCTGCTTCATGGCCTTGTGGTACTCGGGCCCGCCGCTCTCGGTCTCGTGAAGCTCGGCTCTGAGCGCGTCGGTCATCATCGCGTCGAAGTACGCCCGCAGCTCGCTCTGCAGCGCGCGGTGGGCGTCGGTCAGGTCTACGTACATCAGGCGCCTCCCGCTTCGAGCTCGAGCGCTCGGTCCTTCGCCCAGCGATAATCCGGCTTCCCACTGGGTTGTCGCGCGATGGCGTCGACGACGAAGAACGCCCGCGGCACCTTGTAGCCGGCGACCTTCTTGCGGCAGTGAGCCTCCAGCGCCTTCGCCGTCAGCCGCTTGCCGTCGCGCGCCGTCACCAGGGCCGTCACCCGGTTGCCCCAGCGCTCGTCGGGCACGCCCACCACCACCGCGTCATACACGCCCGCGTGCGCCTTCAGCGCCTCCTCGACCTCCTCGGGGAAGACCTTCTCGCCGCCCGAGTTGATACAGACCGACCCGCGCCCCAAGACCGTGATGAGCCCGTCGGCCTCGACCACCGCCATATCCCCCGGCACCACCCAGCGCTCGCCGTCGATGGTCACGAAGGTCGCGCGCGTCTTCGCCTCATCCTTATAATAGCCCAGCGGCAGATAGCCCCGCCGCGCCAGCCGCCCGACCTTGCCCGACCCGGCCTCCACCGGCTTCAGATCCTCGTCCAGCACGGCGTTGCTGGCGTCCATCGCGAAGCGCATCCGCGTCCCGTCCTCGCTCTCGACCGCCGTCCCCTGATGCCCCGTCTCGGACGCCCCGAAGTTATTGAGGATCATCGCGTTCGGCAGGTGCTTCGCCAGCACGTCCTGCACCGACTTCGACAGCACCGCGCCACCCGACGCCATCGCCAGCACGCTGCCCATGTCGTAGCGCCCCGGCTCGGCCTCCAGGATATCGGCGATGGGCCGCGCCATGGCGTCGCCCACCAGCAGCAGCGTGTGAACACCCTCGGCCGCGATCAGCTCCAGCACATCCCGCGGCCTGAACGTCTTCCCCGGCGAGATCACCACCTTTCCGCCCGAGAAGAGCGCTATCCACGCGCCCCACTGGGCCGCCCCGTGAATGAACGCCGCGGCCGGCAGCACGGTCAGCGCGTTGCCGCCCTCTTTGGCGTTCTCCGCCAGCTCCTCGGGCCTCGCGATGGGCTCGCCGCCGGGCCGTCCGCCCTGAAGCCCCGCGTAAAAGACGTCCTGATGCCGCCACATCACCCCGCGCGGCATCCCCGTGGTCCCGCCGGTGTAAACGACGTACAGATCCTCGCCCGAGCGCGGTGGGAAGTCCCGCTCCGGCGAGCTCTTGAGCATCGCCAGCTCGTAATCCACCGACCCCAGATCGTCAGAGTCCTGCCCGCTGTCGTCGTTGACCACCAGCAGCGTCTTGAGCCCCGGCACCTTCGGCAGCACGTCCCGCACCACCGAGGTCAGCTCGCGCTGGTGCACCAACGCGATCAGGTCGGCGTTATCGAAGAGATAAGCCAGCTCGTCGGCCACATAGCGGTAGTTGATGTTGATGGGCACCGCGCGGATCTTGAACGCCGCCAGCATCACCTCGACGTACTCGTCGCAGTTATAGAGGTGCACGCCGATGTGGTCGCCCGGCTTCACCCCCTGAGCCAAAAACCAGTGCGCGAGCTGATTCGCCCGCGCGTCCAGCTCGGCGAAGGTCCGTCGCCACTGGCCGCTGACCACCGCGGTGGCGTCGGGGATGGCGTCGGCGACCGACTCGTACAGGTCGGCGAGATTGTAGGTCATGGCCTGCGCTTTCTTGGTCACGGTCTCTCCTCGCTGACTATCCACATGGCGAAAAACTGCGAGCCGCCGCCATAGGCGTGGCCCAGGGCGTTTTTGGCGCCGTCGACCTGATGCTCGCCCGCCATCCCGCGCACCTGCAAGGCGGCCTCGGCGAAGCGCAGCATCCCCGACGCGCCGATGGGGTTGGACGAGAGCACCCCGCCTGACGCGTTCACCGGGAAACGCCCGCCCAGCGCGGTCTCCCCTCGGTCGGTCATGCGCCAGCCCGCGCTAAGGTCGGCCAGCCCGAGGTTTTCGAGCCACATGGGCTCAAACCACGAAAACGGGACGTAGATCTCGGCCGCGTCCAGCTCTCGGCGCGGGTCGCTGATGCCCGCTTGCCGATAGAGCGCCTTCGCGCAGTCCTGCCCCGCCCGGGGGTTCACCGCGTCGCGGCCGGCGAACATGGTCGGCTCGCTGCGGACCGCGGTCCCGCGCACCCACGCTGGGCGCTTACACCCCGCGGCGGCCTTGTCGCTGGCCAGCACCATCGCGCACGCGCCGTCCGACGAGGGGCAGGTCTCGAGGTAGCGGATCGGGTCCCAGAGCATGGGCGAGGCCTCGACCATCGCGCGGTCGATCCCCTCGATTTGTAAGTGCGCATATGGGTTTTTCAGCGCGTGGAGGCGGTCTTTCACCGCGACCTCAATCCCGATGTGCGCCGGCGCGCCCGAGCGCTGGATGTAGCTGCGGACCAGCGGCGCGAAGTAGCCGCCAGCGCCCGCGACCAGGGTCGGCTGAAAGGGGATGCGCGGGCTGAGCGCCCACATGGCGTCGCTCTCGGACTGCTTTTCAAAGGCGACGGTCAGGACGCGCTGGTGGATGCCGGCCTGGATCAGGTGCGCCGCGACCACCGCCGTCGAGCCGCCGACCGAGCCGGCGGTGTGGACCCGCATCATGGGCTTGCCGACCGCGCCCAGGGCCGACGCCAAATAGAGCTCCGGCATCACGACGCCCTCGAAGGTGTCGGGCGCTTTGCCCAAGACCACCGCGTCGATGTCGGCGAAGGCGAGGCCGGCGTCTTCGAGCGCCCGGAGCGCGGCCTCGCGGACCAGGCCCGGGATGGACACGTCGCCGCGCCGCGAGGCGTGCCGCGTCTGGCCGATGCCGATGACGGCGCAGCGCTCCATCAGCGGGCCTCCATGACGCAGACGAGGTTTTGCTGAAGGCAGGGCCCGCTGGTGGCGTGGGCCAGCGCGCGGCGGGCGCGGCCGTCGTGGACGCGCAGCGCCGCCTCGCCCAGGCGGGTCAGGCCCGCGACCATCATGGGGTTGGCCGCCAGAGCACCACCGGACGGGTTGAGGGCCACCTCGGGGCCGAGGCCCATGGCGTCGCGCAGGATGAGCTCTTGGTGAGAAAAGGGCGCGTGCAGCTCGGCGAGGTCCAGGGGCGCCTTGTGCGCGCCGGCCCGCTCGGCGGCCAGCTTCGCCGAGGGCGCCCGGGTGAGATCGCGCGAGCCCAGGTCCTGGGCGTCGATGCGGTGGTCGACGCCGCTTATCCACGCGGGCTCGACGCCGCGGGCCTTGGCGATCGCGATGGCGCGGTCGCCGGTGGCCAACACCATGGCCGCGGCGCCGTCGGACAGGGGCGGGCAGTCGTGGAGGCGCAGGGGCTGGCGCAAATACGGCGCCTTCAGCAGCGCGTCGGCGTCCGCGCTCGAGCGTAGCTGCGCGTTCGGGTTGTCAGCCGCCGCCTGACGATTTCGGTAGGCCACCTCGGCGAAATCCCGCTCGGTGGCCCGGCCGCTGTCGAGCAGCGCGCGGGCCTGAAGTGCCGCGACGCTGATGGCGTCGGGGAAGAGCGGCGCGACGGTGTACGGGTCGAGCTGCTGGCTCAGGATGACCGGCAGATCGCCCAATGACGAGCGCCCGAACGCGTAGCCGAGCGCGGTGTCGATGTCGCCGCGCTGCAGCCGCACCCACGCCTCGTAAAAGGCGAAGGCGCCGTCCATCTCGACGTGGGACTCGGCCAGGGGCGGCCAGGCGCCCACCGCGTCGAGCGCCGTCACAAACGAGAAGGGCCGGCCTATCAGGTAGTCGCACGAGCCCGAGCAGACGAAGCCCAGGTCGGCAGGCCGAAGCTGGGCCTCGTCGAGCGCGCGCCGGATGATCGGCTGCACCGTCTCGACCTCATCGCCCGGCGAGCGGCGCAGCGCGGGCTGCTGGGCGAAGCTGACGATGGCGACGGGCACGGCCATCAGAGGTGCTCCGCGATGGCCTCAAGCGGCACGTCGGGCTCGCCCGAGGGCTGAAAATAGCGAATGGAATCGAGCGTCGGGCCTACAACGTCGGCCCAGACCCCCTCGACCCGCATGCCCATCCGCATGTCCTCGGCGGAGACGCCCTGGATCAGGAAGTAAAAGGGCAGGTCGGCGCCGTCGAGCAGCACCGAGGCCGTGACGTAGGGAAGCGTGAGGGTCTGACCGGCGTAGGGCACATGGGTGACGCACCAGGTCGTGACCGTGCCGCGCGCGTGGACCTCGACGTCCTCGGCGGTCATCAGGCCGCAGCGCGGGCAGGCGCCGCGCGGGGGCAGGTAGACCTTGGTGCACTCGGGGCAGCGGCGACCCAGCAGGCGCCCCTCGCTGAGGGCGCGCAGAAAGCGCGACTGCTCGCGGCCGGCGGCGATGGTGTAGTCCAGGCGCACCGGGCAATCGACGCGCATTACCGGGGTAATCGGTGGGCTGATTTCCAGCGCGGGTTCCAGCGCGGGACCGGCTGGCCGAGGGTCGCCGCTCACGGGCCCTCCGCCGGCTCAAAGCACGCGATATCCGTGATGGCGCCTCGCCGTTGGGCGGCAAAGCGCGCCCGCACCCGCATCCCGGTGCGCATCCGCTCAGCGCTCCCGGCGTCCACCGCGTGCAGCATGGCGGTGTCGGCGCCGTCGAGCTTCACCAAGGCCCACGCGAACCCGCGGGCCAGCGGGTCGCTCGCCCGCGGCGCGTCCACCCAGGTCCAGGTCGTCACCACGCCCTCGGTCGCCACCTCGACCAGCGCCGCCACCGCCTCGCCGCTGTCCGGGTCGTACTCGCTGGGCGGCACCAGCACCCGCCCGCCCGCCGTCCGCGCCCCGATGACCCGCCCGTCCCGCAATCCCCCGAAGAAGGTGCCCAGCACCGCGCCGGTCGAGCGCGTGTAGGTGTACTCGAGGGCGTAGGGCGCGACCAGCACGCCGTCATCAGGGGACTCGACCAACTCAGTTGCCCGGCGCCAGCGGCCCGTACTTGAACCAGGCCACCGCCTCCTCGATGGCCTCCTCGATGGGCCGCGGCGCGTAGCCCAGCTCGTGACGCGCCTTGTCGACCGAGCAGTACAGGTGGCGCCCGCCCGCAAAGCGCAGGCCCTTGT
>CAZNZH010000348.1:0-6343 GCA_964577445.1 uncultured Myxococcales bacterium | reverse complement strand
CCGACCGAGGTCGGCGGCTATAAAGAGGTCATCGTCGCGATCTCGGGCGACCGGGTTTACGCGCGCATGAAGGTCGAGTCGGGCGTTCACCGCGTCCAGCGCATCCCGGACACCGAGAGCCAGGGGCGCATCCACACGTCGGCGTGCACCGTCGCGGTGCTGCCGGAGCCCGATGACGTCGAGGTCAACATCCGCGACCAGGACGTGCGCGTCGACGTCTACCGCTCGTCGGGCTCAGGCGGTCAGAGCGTGAACACCACCGACAGCGCCGTCCGCGTCACCCACATCCCGACCGGGCTGGTCGTGACGTGTCAGGACGAGAAGTCGCAGCACAAAAACAAGGCCAAGGCGCTGAAGGTGCTGGCCGCGCGGCTGCTCGAGCGCGAGAGAGCGCGCGCGGACGCCGAGGTCAGCGAGGCGCGCAAGAAGATGGTGGGCTCGGGAGACCGCTCGGAGCGCATCCGCACTTACAACTTCCCGCAGAATCGCCTGACGGACCACCGGATTGGGCTGACGCTCTACCACCTCGACGACGTGGTCGCGGGGCCGGGCCTCGTCGAGGTCATCGACGCGTGCACGAGCTGGTTCAACGCCGAGCTGCTCAAGGGCGACGAGTAGCCGCGCTAAAAGCGCAGTCCGGCGGCGATCTTGACGAGCTGGTCCGGGTTGGGGACGGGCTCGCGCTCCGCCCCCAGCGAGTCGCGCTTGTCGATGAAGGCGCGCAGGCGGTAGCGGGCCTGGAGATACCACCCGGGCTTGAACGTGTAGCGGGCCTGTAGCCAGCCTTCGACGTAGGTCGCGCCGCGGAAGTCGAACTTCACGTCCTCGTCGCGGTACTTCACGCGCACCTGTAGGGAGAGCGGGTCGATGGGCTTGACCGTCAGCGCGCCCGCGAGGGTCAGCGTGTGCTCCATGTGGGCGCGGTACCAGTTGTAGAGGACCGGCGTCAGCTCCTTGTAGTAGCCGCCGGTCGCGTTGGTGGTCTCGATGTCGCGAAAGGCCGACTTGTACTCGAGGCGCAGCTTGGTGCGGCGCCCGATATCGGCCGAGAGCGTAGCCCACACCGAGAGGTTGATGCCGGCGCCCACGGTCCTCACGTCCTGGCCGTCGACCCTCCTGATGCGGTCGTCGTACTCGGTGTCCCGTCCGCCCTCACCGAGGGTCTTGTCCTGGTATTGAACACCCGTCGTGAACGCCAACCACCGCGTGATCTCAAAGGCGAAGCGGCTGGTCAGCGTCAGGTGGTTCACGTTGAGGCTGATGCGGTGCCAGACGTCCAGAGAGACCCGCGCGTCCATCCACCGCGTCGGGTAAAGGGTCAGCCGCACCTCGCCGCCCGCCTCGTCGCGGTCGCGCTGGCCGTCGAGCTCGTCAGGGGCGGCGGTGCCGCGGGCGTGCGGGTTGTCGTAGCCCTCGCCGTAGTAGCGGCCGCGCAGCTCGAGATCGGCGATGCCCATGCTGGTGGTCAGGCGCAAAAACGCCGCGTCGTCGCCGTCGAAGGTGCGCGCATACTCCGCGGAGATGTCGGTTCGGCCCGCGCCCCAGCGGAGATCGAGCCCGTAGGCGCCGAAACTCTTCTTGTTCGGGTAGGCCGCCGACGGCGCGAACACCAGGTCCTCGGACTCCGGCCAGCGCACGAACGACGCGTAGCTGGTCACGCCGACTTGCAGGCGTGGCTTCGGTGACCACGCGACGTGGCCGCCGACGATCGCCTCGTGAAAAGCCGCGCGGAGGGTCTGGCTGCTGAGTCGGCCCTCGCGGATCGCGGTGTTCGACGTCGCGCAGAGGTCCGGGTCCACGCCGCTTTCACAGAGCAGCGGGTTCGGCGCGCCGCTGTAGGTGAAGGTCGAGTCGTCGGTCTCGCGCAGGATCGAGTCCACGTCGTTCTGCGATACGTCGCGCGGAAAGTAGGAGATGAAGAGCGACGCGTCGAGGTAGTTGGTGCCGCCCAGATGCACGCCCCGCAACGTGCCGGCGACGCCCAACATCCGCTCGTTGGCGCCGAATCGCGTGGAGTCGGTGTACTCCGAGACCTGCTCGTCCACGTAGATGCCGTCGGGGCGCGCGCGGGTGCTGGTGTCGAAGACCAGCCGCTCGCCGAAGCCCGCCTGATAGGTCCCGGCGATGACCGCCCAGGAGCCGCGGTCGATGGCGGCGAAGAACTTCGGCACCTGCACGCGAAAGGCCGGGCCGTCCGCGCTCAGCCAGGTGCGGCCGGGCTCGTGGTGGTAGGCGAAGCTGCCGAGGCGCTCTTGGCCCAGCATGACCACGCCGAGCTGGAGCTTCTCGACCACCGTGGCGCGCGCCCGAAGTGCGAGCGCTGGCAGCGTGATGTTGGTCTCGCTCGTCGTGTCGATGGGGTCGGTGTCGTCGACGACCGCGGTCGAATTGTCCGCGCCGCGGTCGGCGACCCGGTCGATGAAGCGCAGATCGATGTCACCCTTGATGGGCCTGGCTTTTTTGGGCGGCACGCCCTTCGGCTTGGGCGGCACGAGCTCCACGAAGGGCCGAATCTGACGCAGAACGCTCTCGGGGATGCCGAGGGCGTCGAGGTCGTCGAAGCTGAGCAGCGGCTTCTTCGCGCGGGCGGCGATGAGCTCGTCGATCATCGGGAAGGTCATCCCCGGGAGGTCGAAGAGCGCGTTGCGGCTCGCCGAGTTCAGGTCGAGCGGGGCGTCGATGAGCGAGGAGAGGCGGTCGAAGATCGTGTCGTCGATGTCGCCGTTTTCGACGAGGTCGCGCAGATCCTCGACGGACTCGACCAAGATGGGGACGTCGTAGACCTCGGCGCGCGCTGGGGTCGCGGCCCACAGCGCGGCCACGGTCAACGCGACGCCAACGGCAGCCCTCGCGCCCGTCCACATGCGGCAATCGACCACGGGTCCTCCGCTCCTGAGCCGGCGCCGAGCCTCGCAGATAGGCCATCGGGTCGCAACCGAGCCCCAGCGCCATCTGCGGGGCGCGTCCCCGGCCCTCCTCGCTGCGACCGGCCGCTTCCGCTATAAGGCACGCTCGTCCAACCGGCTGCCTCAGCAGGGAGAACGCCATGCCCGCATCCCGGCACCACACGCTACTGTCGCTCGTCGCCGCCACGGCCCTCGGCGCTCTCCTGGGCGCGTGCGCCAGCGACGGGCCGGCCTCAGGCGGGGTCTGCACCGTCCCGACAGACGCGCTGGTCATCACCGAGATCTTGCCGAACCCCGCGGGCAAGGACGCCGGCCAGGAGTGGTTCGAGGTCTACAACGCGGCGCCGGCGCCGGTGAACCTCGTGGGGCTGCGCATCGGCCTGCTCCGCGGCAACAGCCTCAAGCGGCACAGCATCGCCTCGAACGCGCCGCTTGTGCTGGCGCCCGGCGAGTACGCGATCCTCGCCTCGGGCCCGACGACGCCCGCGCCGCTCTACGACTTCGGCGCAGCACTCGGCGAGCTGTCCAACACCGACTCCACCATCATCTTGAGCTGCGCGGACGGCACGGAGCTGGACCGCGCCTGCTACGGCGGCGCGTGTATGCCGCCGGTCCCGGCGCCGCTCGAGGGCCAGAGCTACGCGCTCATCCTCGCGGGCCCACCGAGCGCCACCGCCAACGATTCCGCCGGCGCCTGGGCCAACGTGGCGCCCACACCGGCCGCCGACAACCCCGACCAGGACCCCATCGTCATCGTCGACCCGCCCAAAGCGTGCGACAACCCCGTCGCGCCGACCGCCGGCAGCCTCGTCATCACCGAGGTCATGGCGAACCCCGCGGGCGCCGACGGCGACCGCGAGTGGCTGGAGTTTCGCGTCGACGGCGCCGACTGCATCGACCTCGACGGGCTGCGGCTGACCACCGACACCGTCGAGCCAAAAGGCGGCGTCGTGCTCAAGGCGGCCACGGGGCTGACCGCCGTCTCACCGGGCGGCTACTACGTCATCGCCGGCCGCAGCGCCGATCTCGGCAGCGTGGCGGTCACCCAGCGCCTCGCCATCCCCTCGCTCGGCAACACCGACGGGAAGGTCGCGTTCTGGTCGGGCAGCGCCAAGATCGCCGAGGCGCTCTACGGCACGCCCATCGAGGGCAAGGCCCAGCAGCGCGACGAGGACGGCACGTTCTGCGCCGCCTCCGCTCCCCTGGCCGACGGCGTGTCGTTCGGCACGCCCGGTCAGGCCAACGCACCCTGCGGCGCCTGCTTTTGCAAGGACGCTGCCGGTGAGACGAAGGCGGTCACCTCCGTCGGCCCCGGCGAGCTGCTCATCACCGAGGTCATGGCCGACGTCCCCGGCAAGGAAGAAGCCAACCGCCTGCGCGAGTGGTTCGAGGTCACCCTGCTGCCCGACACCGCCGGCCCACGCTCGCTGGCCTGCCTCGCCTTCGCGAGCTCGGCGACCGGCTCGGGCACCGCCATCGTCAACCCCGACCAGCGCTGCCTGATGTTCTCGCCAGGCGACCTCGTGGTCTTCGGTCGCTCCACCGACGCGAGCGAAAACGGTGGCCTGGCCGTCGACGTGGTCTACGAGGGCTCCGACCTGACGGGCGCAGGCGGGCTGGCGCTCTTGCGCAGCGACGGCGCCGTCATCGACGCGGTGACGACCTACGGCGGCTCCAGCGACGGCGTGGCCCGGCAGCTAGCCCCCGAGACCATCGCGCTGGGCGTGGCCTCCGCCAACGACGAGGCGGACGCTTGGTGCGACGCTTTACCCGTCTACGACTCAGCGACCGGCGCTCGAGGCACGCCGGGCGCCTCCAACCTGGGCTGCGGCGGCTGCTACTGCCAGGACCCGGCCGGCGCGTGGGTCGAGGCGTCCCCGCCCGAGATCGGCGAGCTTACGATTACCGAGGTATTTGCTGACGTTCCGGGCAGTGAGACGGCCAACGGGGCCTTCGAGTGGTTCGAGGTCTGGTCCGGCGCCCCCGCCGTGCGCTACCTCAACTGCCTGACCCCGCAGGTCGCCGGCTCGGGCGTGCCGTCGAAGGGCAAGCGCATCGGCGCCACCGTCACCGCGTGCCAGCCCATCGGGCCGGGCGAGTACGCCGTGCTTTGCAAGGACTCAGCCGGTGCCCAAGCGCAGACCCTGGGCCCATGCACGCCCTACGGTGGGCCGGCGCTGGTCGGCACGGGGACGCTGACCCTCCTCGGCGATGACGGCGCCACGGTGGCCGAGGCGGCCTACGCGACCAAGAGCGACGGCGTCTCCACCCAGCTCGCGGCGGTCCAGACCGGGTCCTGCGACTACACACCCGCCGATCTCGGGCTGGTCTGGTGCCAAAGCCCGGCGGCGGAGGTCTACGCGACCCTCGACGACCCGGCCAAGCCGGGGAGCACGCTGACATTCGTCGGCACGCCGGGCGTCGCCAACCCCTGCTGCGCGGTCTCGCCATGATGCAGGTCCCGGCGCCATGGGTCCTCTTCGGCGCGCTGGTCGCCGCCGCCGTGCTCGTCATGGCGGCGATGCCCGGCTGCGAGGAGGCCGTCACGCGCTGCGGAAACGGGAGCTGCGGGCCCTGCACCGGCACCGTCGTCGAGGTGGTGGACGGCGACACGATCAAGCTCGAAACCGGCGAAACCATTCGATATATCGGCGTCGACACGCCCGAGTCGACCCACGGCAAGACCGAGTGCTTCGGGGCCCAGGCCGCCGATCGCAACGTCGCGCTGGTGCTCGGCCGCGAGGTCGTCATCGAGTACGACGTCGAGTGCACCGACCGGTTCAAGCGCACCCTGGCCTACGTGTATGCGGATGGGGTCATGGTCAGCGAGACGCTGATCGAGGGCGGCTTCGGCTGCTCGCTGGGTATCGCGCCCGATACGCGATACCAGGCGGCGCTCGACTCCGCGGAGGCGCGCGCCAAGAGCGCCGGCGCCGGTCAGTGGACGGCCTGCACGGCCGCGCAGCGCAAGGACTCCTGCGCGAAGTGAGTCAGGGCGCGGGCGCGGGCGGCGGGTCCACGACGCGGATGCGCCGCTCGAGCCAATCGCAGCCGCCGCGTCGATCGCGCAGCACGAGCCAGAGCCCGATCTCGAAGGGCGGCACGCGGCCGTCCAGCTCGGCGCGCCGGGGGGCTGTCCACTTGTTGTCGGGGAACTCGCCGCTGGACCGGTCCTTTTGAAACCCGCCCGCCTCGGCGAACCACGAGTAGAGCGCCTCCTCCTCCACGTCGACGCCCAGGTCGTCGTAGGTCTGAAAGAGCGCGTCATCGGCGTGGGGCAGCAGCGTGACCTCTTGGCCCAGCGCCACCTCGACGCCGCGGTCGGCCGGCCAGTCCACCCCGTCTACGTCCAAGCCGACCAGCGCCGGGTTGGTGTTCTGGTCGCTGCGCCGCGAGATGTGGAGCTGCTTGATGGTCTCGACGCGGCCGTCGCTGTG
>CAZNZH010000347.1:0-6354 GCA_964577445.1 uncultured Myxococcales bacterium | reverse complement strand
TCGGGCTGGGCTCGCCCATGGGCTGGGTGGCGGCGACGGCGCTGGGGCTCGGGACGCCGATCTTCACCCACAACCCGGCGCCGCCTGGGGGCTTCGAGGTCACGGCGCCGTCGCCCATGGCCGCCGACACGACCATGGTCAGCCGCATCGCGGTGCCCGCCCTCGCCGACGCGCCCGAGCCCGAGCTGACCGTCCACTACACCCTCGCCGGCGACGGCGCCGCCGACTGCCTGCTGGTCTACGTCAACGGCAACGGGCTGCCGACCACGGGCCTCGTCTACACGAGCTGCGAGAACACGGCGGTGACCACGGGCGAGACGGACCTCAACGGCCGCAGCGTCGCCCGCATAGCGCTCGGCGCGGTCGCCGGCACCGCGCGCCAGGTCGTCATCCGCTATCAGAGCGCGGGCCTGGGCCTCGACCCCGCGACGGTGTTCATCGACCGGGTGGCCGTCGGCAGCGACGTCGACCGCGACGCCTCCTTCGAATACACGGCCCAAGGCGCGTCGTGCGACCGCTGCGTCGACCTGGACAAGGACGGCTACGGGCGCGCCACCAGCGTCAGCCTCGCGACCTGCACCCACCCCGAGCTGGACTGCGACGACAACCGCGCGCTGACCCACCCGAACCTCATCGAGGTCTGCGACGACACCTTCGACGATGACTGCGACGGGCAGACCGACCTCGCCGACAGCCAGTGCAAAGAAGACTGCGCCGACGGCATCGACAACGGCGCCAACGGCATCACCGACTGCGCTGACGCGGCCTGCGCGCACGACCCCTTCTGCGACCCCTGCACCATCGACTGGACCTTCGACTCGGGCCCGGCCCTGTGGCAGAGCGACGCCCAGGGCCTGTGGGTCTACAGCGCCGCGTCCGGGGCCTGGAAGACCGGCGGCGGCGCGCCCATCAGCTCGCTTCCCAACCCCAATAACGGCGGCGCGCCCGGCGGCGTGTATTTCGGGCGCCTGAACCTCACGGTCGACGTGCCGTCGCTGGCCGCCGGCGGCCCCCAGCCCAAGCTGGCGGTGACTTTCGTGCACCAAGGCGACACCGGCGCCGCGTCCGACCAGCTCGCGGTGTGCGTCGACCAGCCCACCTGCCGCTTCGACACGCCCGGCATCACGCTGCTCGCCAGCACGCCGACCGCGGGCGAAAAGACCGTGCTGGTCGACCTCAGCGCGCAGCTCGGCGCGACCACGACCATCAGCGTCCTCTACGACACCGCCAGCGCCTCACAAAACGACAACCTCGGCGCGACGGTGACCCGCGTCCGCCTCGCCAGCGACATCGACGGCGACCTGGTCTCCGAGGGCGACGCCCCGAGCTGCGACACCTGCTGGGACGCCGACTTCGACGGCTACGGGCGCCCCGAGGGCCCGACCGGCGGCTGCCTCTTCGCCGGCGCCGACTGCAACGACGGCCTCGACGGCTTTCAGGTCCACCCGGGCGCCATCGAGGATCTCGCGCTCGGCAACTGCGGCGATGGCGTCGACAACGACTGCAACGGCCAGACCGACGGAGCCGACGCGGGCTGCGGCACCGAGGACTGCGCCAACGGCATCGACGACAACGGCGACGGCAAGGCGGACTGCGCCGACGCGCTCTGCTCGGCCGACCCGTTCTGCTCGGCGTGCTGGACGAAGTTCACCTTCAACACCGGCGGCGGCGGCTTCGTGGTGACCGGCGACGGCCTCTTCTCCGTCGGCCTTCAGACCACCTACAACACCCAGGGCTTCGAGACGGTCCTCAACGGCGACGTCAGCGCGTCGGGCGCCGGACGCCGCCGGGGCTGGCTCGCCCGCAGCGTCCCGGTGCCCGCCGCGATGCTGGCCCCGACCCTGCGCGTGCGCTACGCGCTCAACGGCGAGGCGGCGGCCGACAAGGACACGTTCGGCGTCTGCTTCGGCGTGGCCGCGACCGCCTGCGACGCCACGGTGGGCACCAAGGCCTTCGTCACCGGCACGAACACGGCCGGCCTCGTCGAGATCGACATCCCTATCCCCGCGTCTTTCAAGGGGATTTCGGTCCCGGTCGTCCTCTTCTACGACACCGTGGACGGCGCCAACAACGCCAACCCCGGCCTCTTCATCGACGAGGTGACGCTGCTCTCCGACAAGGATAACGACGGCCTCAGCGAGTCCGGCGACCTGAGCTGCGACCGCTGCATCGACGTGGACGGCGACGGCTACGGCGACGGGACGGCGCCGGCCCCCTTCAACGTGCTGCCCTCGTGCGCGGCCGCCTCGGCCCTGGTGGACTGCGCCGACAACGACCCGATCACCCACCCAGGCCAGCCCGAGGTCTGCGGCGACCCCGGCGGCATCGACAACAACTGTAACGGCCTGCCCGACCTCGAAGAGCCCGCCTGCTCGATCTGCGGCGACTCGGTCATCGGCGCCAACGAGACCTGCGACGACGGCAACGACGCCCCGGGCGACGGCTGCTCGGCGACCTGCCAGACGGAGTCCGGCGCGCTCCACGTCACCGAGATCCACATCCCCAAGCCGGCCGGCAACCCCGGCGAGCAGTGGCTCGAGCTCTACAACGCGTCGACGGCCACCATCGACCTGGACCAGCTCAAGCTGACCATCAGCAACGTGGTCGGCACCAGCGTCGCCTTCGGTCCCGGCGGGAGCTGCACGGTGCTCGCGCCATCGGCGGAGCTAGCGCCCGGCGCCTTCTTCATCGTCGCGTTCGGCCCGGTCGGCGGTACCGACAGCCTCGCGCCCGACGCGACCTGCAATCAGGCCTTCCAGATCTCGCCGGCCGGCGACCGGCTCACCCTGACCGAGGGCGGCGTGAAGCTGCTCGACCAGGTGGACTTCCGCACCGGGTTTACCTGCGAGCTGTCGCAGCTCACCAAGACCGGCGTCGTCGGCCCGGGCACGGGCACCGTGGGGCGCTCGATGATCTTGGCGACCCTGCCGGTGACGGGCGTGTCCGCCAGCAAGAGCACGCCGTCGGCGTGGTGTCTGGCCGGCCCGGCGGCGAACTACGGCAGCTCCGGCACGCACCGTGGCTCGCCACGCGCGACCGGGGGCTGCGCTGAGTTCGCCTGCGACGGCATCGACGACGACTGCGACGGCCCCGCCGACGAGCAGCTCGCCGACAGCGACGGCGACGGGACGTGTAACGAGCAGGACTGCGCGCCCGGCGACGACCGCTGCGCCGCGGTCTGCGTGGACGTCGACCTCGACAGCGTCTTCGACTGCGCCGACGGCTGCATCGACAAGGACAACGACGGCTTCGGCACGGCCCCAGCCGGGGTCCCGCTCGCCCAGGTGACCTGCCTCGGCGCCGACTGTAACGATCAGGCGACGGCGGTGAACCCCAACGGCGACGAGAGCCTCGGGGCCGTGGACTCCTGCGGCGACGGGCTGGACAACGACTGCGACGGGCTGACCGATTGCTCGGACCCGGCGTGCTACGACGCGGCCAACTGCGCGGGCGAGATCTGCCAAAAGACGACGGCGCTGGCCTGCGGAAAGCCCCTGGTCATCAAGCCCGCCCACGACGACTTCCCGTGCACCGCGCCGGCCAGCGGGGGCGGCGCTGACGGGACGCTCCGCTTCGTCGCGGCCAAAAGCGAGATGGTCGTGGTGGCGCTGGCGAATCAGGGCGTCAACCGCTACTCGGTCTTCGTCTTCGACGGCGCGTGCACCAACGGCACCTGCGCGGCGCCGCAGTCGAGCTTCGACACGGGGTGCAGCCAGGGCGGGCAGAAGGCGGTCTCGGTCGTCGCCGGCCACGAGTACTTCGTGGTGGCCGACCGGATCGGCGGCTGCGCGGAGGGCGCCGGCAGCGACGCGAAGGTCAGCGTGGCCTGCGGCGAGCTCTGCGCGGGCGGCGTCGACGAGGACCTCGACGGGAAGACCGACTGCGCCGACCAGGACTGCGTGCTGGACGCGGTGTGCGCCACCTCCGACTTCGACGGCGACGGCGTGCCCAACGGCGTCGAGATCACCTGCGGGCGGAGCCCCGTGGACGCGGGCGACAAGCCCAGCGCCGACGACATCTCCGACCCGGACACCGACCTCATCCTGAGCTGCGTCGACACCGACGACGACAACGACGGCGTCGACGACGACACGGAGCTCAGCGACTGCGCGCTCAACGCCACGGCCAAAAACGACGACGACATCTACCCGGGCGCGCCCAAAAACTGCGACATCTTCAACGTCGACGCGGACTGTAACGGCACCTTCGACCTCTTCGAAGACACCTGCGGCGGCAAGGAGGCGTTGTGCGCCAACGGCATCGACGACGACCAGGACGGCCTGCCCGACTGCGCCGACATCGACTGCGTGGCGGACTTCTTCTGCTTCGCGCAGGACTACGACGGCGACCTGGTGTCCAACGGGTTCGAGATCGCCTGCGAGACCGACCCGAAGAAGGCGAGCAGCTTCCCCGCGCCCGGAGAGGCGGACGACCCGGACGGCGACGACAAGCCGAACTGCTCGGACCTGGACGACGACGGCGACGGCTACCCGGACATCGAGGAGCTCATCTGCGGGTCGCTGCCGCTCAACGCGCTGAGCGTGCCCGACGACGCGGACGGCGACACCCAGTGCGACGCGGCCGACGACGACGACGACAACGACGGCTTCCCGGACATCCTCGAGGCGGCGTGCGGGTCGGACTCGAAGGTCAAGGCGAGCACGCCGGCGGACGCCGAGCACGACCTCGACCAGGACGGCATCTGCGACGCGCTGGACGCGGACCGAGACGGCGACGGCTGGAGCGACGCGCTCGAGGAGACCTGCGGCACGGACGCGGCGAGCGCGGCGTCGAACCCGGTGGACGCGGGGCTGGACGGCGACGGGGACGGGCTGTGCGACGCGGTAGACGACGACGACGACAACGACCTCTGGTCCGATGACCAGGAGGCGCTGTGCGGGACCGTGAGAAACGACCCGCAGTCGGTCCCCAAGGACACCGACGGCAACGGCGAGTGCGACGCGCTCGACCAGGACATCGACAACGACGGCTGGCCCAACGCGGTGGAGATCCTGTGCGGGACCGACCCCGACAAGCCGGAGAGCAACCCGACGGCGCTGGGGCAGGACGCGGACAACGACAAGATCTGTGACGTCGTGGACTCCGACGACGACGACGACGACTGGAAGGACACGCTCGAGTTGCAGTGCGGGACCGACCCGCTCAACGCGAAGTCCGTGCCTGAAGACACTGACGGCGACGGCCTGTGCAACGCGGTGGACGACGACGACGACGGCGACGGGTGGAGCGACTCGACGGAGTCGCTGTGTCAGACCGACCCGCTGGACGCTCAGCACAAGCCGGTGGACACCGACGGTGACGGCGTCTGCGACGGCGTGGACAGCGACGCGGACCCGGACGGCGACGGCTGGAACTCGGCGCTGGAGCTGCAGTGCGGCACCAACCCGAAGGACGCGGCCAGCGTGCCGGCCGACCTCGACGGCGACGGGCTCTGCGACGCGATAGACACCGACAAGGATGGCGACGGGTGGCCTGATGAGACCGAGGTGGCCTGCGGGACGAACCCGGCGTCCAAGGCGAGCGTGCCGGTGGACACGGACGGTGACTCGCTGTGCAACGCGCTGGACCAGGACGACGACGGCGACGGGTCGCCGGACGCCGATGAGCTGCTCTGCCTGACGGACCCGCTGGACAGCGGCGTGAAGCCGGTCGAGCTGGACCTCGCCGACACCGACGGCGACGGGATCGTCAACTGCGTCGACCCGGACGACGACGGCGACGGGGTAAGCGACGCCAACGAGGCGAAGCTGGGGAGCGACCCGCTGGTCAAAGACACCGACAAAGACGGGCTGGACGACGGGGTTGAGGACGCGAACCACGACGGCGTGACCCAGGCGGGCGAGACCTCGCCGACCAAGCCGGACACCGACGGCGACGGGCTGCTCGATGGCGTCGAGGTCGGCAGTTGCTACGAGCTGACCGGTGACGGGGCGTGTGTAGGCACGAACCCGGTGGTCGCGGACACCGACGCGGACGGCTTGCCGGACGGGGTCGAGGACGCGGACCACGATGGGCAGGTCGGCGCGGGCGAGACCAGCCCGGTCAACCCGAACAGCGACGGCGACGTGGACTTCGCGGGCCTCGAGGCGACCGACGGCGGCGAGCTGCTGTGCGGCACGGACCCCCTGGACCCGGACGACTCGCCGGTGGACAAGGACAAAGACGGGGCCTGCGACGGCGGTCAAACGGACGCGGACGGCGACGGGGTGGCGGACGGCGTCGAGATCTTCTGCGGCTACGACGCCGAGAGCAACCAGTCCACGCCTAGCTTCGTCGAGCTGGGAGACACCGACGGCGACGGCGACATCGACTGCATCGACCCCGACGACGACA
>CAZNZH010000346.1:0-6354 GCA_964577445.1 uncultured Myxococcales bacterium | reverse complement strand
CGCAACCCCACTATAACGGGTCGCCAAGATACGAGTCTGGGCGTCTGACGCCTACTCAGACGCCTACTCCGCGCCCTAAGCGCAGCCGCAACTGGACGGGCTGTTCGGGGTCGACCAGGCCGCCGACGTTGACGCCGATCAGGCGCACCGGGCGTTCGCCGGCGTCGGTGCCGGCGTCCAGGAGCTGGACCGCGGTCTGCGCCAGCACGGCGCCGTCATCGGTCGCGTCCACCAGGGTGCGGCTTCGCGAGATCGTCGTGAAATCGGCGTATCGCAGCTTCAGCGTCACCGTGCGTCCCGGCCGGCCGAGCTGCCGCAGGCTCTCACCGACGCGCTCGGCCAGGCCGCCCAGCACGCGGGCCAAGGTCTCGGCGTCGGTGACGTCCTCGGCGAAGGTCGTCTCGGCCCCGCGGCTTTTGGGCTCGCGGTCCGGCGACACCTCGCGCGGGTCCTCGCCCGTCGCCAACTGATGGATGAAGCGCCCGTGCCGCCCGAACGCGTGGACCAGCATCTCCGGGTCCTGCCGCCGCAGGTCGGCCGCCGTACGGACGCCCATCTCGTGCAGCCGCCGCGCCGTCGCCGGCCCCACGCTCCAGAGCTTCTCCACCGGCAACGCGGCGACGAACGCGTCGACCTGCCCCGGGGTGATGATGACCAGCCCGTCGGGCTTGCGCATGTCGCTCGCGATCTTCGCCACGAGCTTGGTGGGCGCGACACCCGCGGACGCGGTCAACCCCGTGCGCTCGCGAATCCGCGCCTTCAGCCACAGCGCGACCCGGCCGGCCAGCGGCTCACCCAGCGCGTTCTCGGTCACGTCCAGGTAGGCCTCATCGACCGACAGCCCCTCCACCAACGACGTAACCTCATGAAATACCTCGAAAATCTCATCGCTCACCTCGCGGTACCGACCCATCCGGGGGCGCACGAAGATCGCCTCCGGGCACTGCCGCTGGGCCTGGGCGCTGGGCATCGCCGATCGCACGCCGAAGCGCCGCGCCTCGTATGAGCACGCGGCGACCACCCCGCGGCTGCGCGGGTCTCCGCCAACGACCACGGGCCTCCCACGCAGCTCCGGCCGATCTCGCTGCTCGACGGATGCAAAGAATGCGTCCATATCCACGTGGATGATCTTGCGCACGCACCCCTCGGGTCATGGTTCGTGGCCGCGGGTCGTCCAGGTTGCCGTGCTGGCCTGCACGCGTTACAGCGGCGGTGCCTCCGGGCCCGACCCGGCGCGCTGGCCGCCCACGCCGGGTTGTATCACACTGAACATCCGTGATGATTCACGCAACCGCCTGATCTTCGCCGAACCCCAAGAGGACCGTTGATGCCCTGGCCCGTCGAGACACTCGAGCGGCTTCGCGACGAGGTCGGCGCCTCGGCCCGCACGGCCACGACGCGCCAAGCGCGCGACCTGGTGCGGCGCCACGCCGTCGAGCTGGTCGCGGGCGACCAACACACGCTGATCGTCAACATCCGAGGGAGCGCCCGGCCGATCCCGGTGATCCTCACCCGCGACCCCGACGGCGGCGTCACGGTGGCCAGCGGCTGCGACCACAACGACAAGACCGTCTGCAAGCATGTGCTGGCGGCCCTCGATGTGGCGGCCCGGGGCGTGCGCGAGGGGCGCGCGCTGCTCTCGCCCGCGGATTCCAAGCATGGGCCCGAGGAAGAGCCGGAGGAGGAGGACCCGTCGCTGCCGCCCTACGACAGCGAAGACACGCTGCGGGCCTGGGCCGCCGAGCGCGGCGTCAGCGCCTGGCTCGACATGCCCGCCCCCGCGGCGGCGCTCTTCGGCGGCCTGGAGATGAGCCTCTGGCTTCGCGGCTACTACGGCCAGGGTGCCACCGTGGCCTTCGTCATCCTCGAAGCCCGGGACCCGCCGAAGACCCCGCACCTCACCGCCAAAGCGCATCACCTCGCCGAGCCCCCGCTGGTCTTGCGCCAGCTCTTCAGGCAGATGCTCGCCCACCAGGTCATGGTTCAGGAGCAGGCCGAGGCGAACGACCGGGAGTGGCTCGCCTCGCTGACCCCGCGCGGGGGCGACGCTGGGCGCGCGGTCTGGGACTCCCTCTGCGACATGCGCGAGCGGATCGTGCATCGCACAAGACGCCGAGATCCAGCCGTGCCCCTGGTGGCGACCAGCGTCTTCCACGACGACCCGCCCCGGCTGACGCGCGCTGAGAAGGGAGCGCAGACCTGCCACGGCACCGCCGGCTCGGGCCACGGCTACCTCTGCTTGGATCCCGACGCGGAGGGGCCGGAGCTTGAGTGTGGCTGCTCGGGGCGTGAGGGGCACACCTGCCCGGCGCGCCTGGCCGTCTTGGACGAGGCGCTCAACGCGCTGGCCGGGTTTGGCACCGAGAACATCGTCGAGCCGCTGCTGCGCTCGCTGACCACGCCGCCCTGGATGCGCACCCTGGACGCCCTCGACGACCTGCTGGAGGAGACGCGCCCGACGACTCAACCCGGCCCCAAGGGACACCTGGGCTGGCGGATTCGATGGGGCAAGGAGTGCCGGCTCGAGCCCGTGCTCTGCCGGACCTTCAAGTCGAAGCCAGGTATCGGCATGAAGTCCATGACCGCCGAAGACGTGATCAAGAGCCGCCGGTTCGACCTGACCGACCAGGAGCGGCGCGTCGTCGCCGAGCTGGAAGGCGCCGTCAAGACCGACGCCCAGCGCGAGACGGTGCGCGCGCTGGGCGAGCTGGTCGAGCATCCGCGCGTGTTTCTGCAGACCGGCAAGACCAAACCCGTGCCTGTGGCGGTTCACCGCGGTGATCTGACCCTCGTGGTCGACCGCACCGACGGCGGCGGATTGCGGCTGGGCTTCGAGGCGGGCGGGATCCAGATCGGCCCCGCCGCCCTACACCATGCGATGCAGCACGCGTCCTGGGCCGACCGGGTAGTCCTGGTCGATTCGGACCGCAACCTGGTGGTCGTCGCCCGCTGTGCGCCGGACGCCGAGGCCCTCGCCGAGCGCTTGATGCGTCGCAGCATCGACCTCGCGCCGGAGGCGGCCGACGAGCTCCAGCGCCGGCTCCCCTCGCTCGCGCGCCTGACGCCGCTGCGGGTCGACGACACGCTGCGCGGCGACGCCGTGGCCACCCACCTCGTGCTCATCGTGCGCCTGACCCTGGGCGCCGACCGCGGCGTGCGCGTCGAGATCGTCGCCCAGCCGCTGCCCGAGCTACCGGCGCTGCCGCCGGGGACCGGGCCGAGCCAGCTCTTCGCCTTCCGCGAGGGCGAGCCGATTCACTGCGTCCGCGACCTGCCGAGGGAGCTGACCGCCGCCCATCGCCTGTCGGAGAGCCTGGGCCTGACGGAGGAGGAGCTGGGCATGGCGCCGTGCACCTGGCGCATCGACTCACTCAACAACGCCCTGGATCTCGTCGGGCGGCTACAGCTCCTGGCGACCGACGGCGTCCGCGTGGAGTGGGTCGACGACCGGCGCTTGGGCGTCATCGGCGGCGGCGGGCCCGGGCAGCTCTCGCTACAGATCTCGTCGCGCTCCGACTGGTTTCGGCTGTCAGGCGGGCTCGAGATCGACGGGCAGTCCGTGCCCCTGGGCGCGCTGTTGCAGGCCATCCGCGACGGCCAGCGCTATGTGCAGATCGACGGCGACCGCTTCTTGGCCCTGAGCGAGACCTTGCGCACGGCGCTCCGCCCGGTGGCCGTCGCGGCGAGCAAGGAAGGCGACATCTCGCCCTTCGCGGCGTCCCTTCTGGAGGGCCTCGAAGCCGACGGCGCGACCCTGGACGCGCCGACCGAGTGGCTCAAGCTGCGCGAGCGCATCGACGAGGCCGCGACCCTCGACGTCGCGATCCCCGACGGTTTTGTGGGCGAATTGCGCAGCTACCAGCTCGAGGGCTTCCGCTGGCTGGCGGGCCTGGCCCATTGGGGCGGCGGCGCCTGCTTGGCCGACGACATGGGCCTCGGCAAGACCGTGCAGGCGCTGGCTTTGCTGCAACACCGTTGCGCCGGCGGGCCCGCGCTGGTCGTGGCTCCCACCTCGGTCGGGTTCAACTGGGTTCGCGAATGCGAGCGCTTCACCCCCGAGCTCCGCCCCATCCTCTTTCGCGGCAAGGCGCACCTCGATCGCCTCGAGGGCCTCGGCCCGGGCGACGTGGTGATCACGAGCTACGACCTGCTCGTGCGCTACGAAGACGAGATCTCCAAGCTGCCGCTGGCCACGCTGGTGCTCGATGAGGCCCAGGCCATCAAGAACTCCGAGACGCGGCGCGCCCAAGTGGCGCACCGGCTCAAGGCCGACTTCCGCATCGCCCTGACCGGCACGCCCGTCGAAAACCGCGCGGGCGAGCTGTGGAGCATCTTCCGCGTCATCGTCCCGGGCCTGCTCGGCACCGCCGCCGATTTCCGCGAGCGCTTCGCGTTGCCCATCGAGCGCGACAACGACCCCGACGCCCGGACCACCCTGGCGCGGCTGGTGCGCCCCTTCGTGCTCAGGCGCCTCAAGCGCAACGTCGAGCGCGAGCTGCCCGAACGCACGGACATCACCATGCTGGTCCCGCTCAGCGCCGGCGAGCGGCAGCTCTATGAGGAGGTGCGACGCGCGGCGGCGACGGACCTGCTGCGCGCCACCGACGAGCCATCGGGTCGCCGCCGGTTCCGCGTGCTCGCGGCCCTGACGCGCCTGCGCCAGCTCGCCTGCCACCCAAACCTCGTCCACCCGCGCTCGACGGTGCGCTCGTCGAAGCTCGACGCCCTGGTCGAGCTGGTCACGGAGCTCCGCGACGAGGGCCACCGCGCCCTGGTCTTCAGCCAGTTCACCAGCCTGCTGGCCTTCGTGAAGGTCGCCCTGGACGAGGCCGGCGTGACCTATCGCTACCTGGACGGGGGGCTCGCCGAGACCGCCCGGCGCCGCGAGGTGGACGCCTTTCAGGCCGGCGAGGGCGACGTGTTCCTGCTCTCGCTCAAAGCCGGCGGCACCGGCCTCAACCTGACCGCCGCGGACTACGTGATTCACTTGGACCCGTGGTGGAACCCGGCGGTCGAGGACCAGGCCACCGACCGCGCCCACCGCATCGGCCAGACCCGCGCGGTCACGGCCTATCGCTTGGTGGCCGAGGGCACGGTCGAGGAGAACATCCTCGTGATGCACGCCGAAAAACGCGAGCTGGTCGCCGCGCTGCTGGAGGGCACCGACAGCGCCAAGGCGCTCAGCACCGACGAGCTCTTCGCCCTGGTGCTCGGCGGCGAACCCACCGACGACGATGCCTGACGCGGACGCGGCGCACGCAAGCGCCGTCGAGCGACTGGATGGAATCGCCGCGCTGTGGCGCCGTGAGCGGGACACCGTGCGCGCCCGCTTCACCGCCCAGCGTCGCGGTCTCACGCTGGCCGAGCGGGTCGCCCGCGGCGTGGCCCTGACCGATCTCGAGATCGAGGAGACCGACACGGCGGCGGGCGGGCGGCTGCTCTGCTGGCTCGTGTCGCGCCGACCCGAGGGCCTGGGCTTCACGCGCTTCGGGCCCGGCGACCCCGTGCGGCTCTGGTGGGACGACCCCGACGGCCCCGACGCCGTGCGCGCCACCGTCGCGCGGCGCCGCGGCGATCGGCTGGCGGTCATGGTCGACGACGCGCTGCCGGACCGCTTCGACGACCCGGGGTTTCGCCTGGACGCCGACGCCCCCGAGACCACGTTTGACCGCGGCGACCACGCGCTCACGGCCTTCGCCCAGGCCAAGGGTGGCTCCGACACGGCGCGGCTCCGCGAGGTCCTCTACGGCGCCGACCGCCCCGTCCGCGAGCACGTCGACCCACTCAGCTTCTTCGACGAGGCCCTCGACGACTCGCAAAAAAACGCAGTCCGCGCCTCGCTAGAGTCCTTTCCGGTCGCCCTGATTCACGGCCCGCCCGGCACCGGCAAGACCCGCACCCTCATCGAGGCGATCCGCCAGGCCGTCGCGCGCGGCGAGGGCGTGTTGGCGACGGCGGCCAGCAACACCGCGGTCGACAACCTCGCCGAGCGCCTCGCGGCCGCCCGGGTTCGCGTGGTCCGCCTGGGCCACCCCGCGCGCGTCGCGGAGGTCGTGATGCCGCGGACGCTCGACGCGCTGCTCGAGTCCACCGAGGCGTGGCGCCTGACGCGCCGCTGGGTCATCGAGGCCGCCCAGCTTCGCCGGACAATCCAGTCTCGCAGCGCCCGCGGAAACCTCAGCCGGGACGAACGCCGCACGCTCAATCAGGAGGCCTGGCGCCTCAACCGCGACGCGCGCGACCAGCTCCGGGCTGCCGAATCGACCATCCTCGACCAAGCCGAGGTCATCTGCGCGACCGCCGCCGGGGCCGACGCCTACGTCTTGGCCGGCCGCCGGTTCGACCTCATCGCCA
>CAZNZH010000345.1:0-6374 GCA_964577445.1 uncultured Myxococcales bacterium | reverse complement strand
CACCAGGACGACCGAGGCGATGACGACGATGGCCAAGAAGACGAGGAAGGTCGGGCCGATGGGGCTCTGGGTGAAGCTGTGCACCGAGTTGAACACACCCGAGCGGGTCATGAAGGTGCCCAAGATGGTGAGCTGGAAGGTGACCAGCAGCAGCACGAGGGTCCAGCCGGCCAAGATGCCGCGGCGCTCGTGGAGCATGGCGGCGTGGAGAAACGCCGTGGCGGTCAGCCAGGGCAGCAGCGAGGCGTTCTCGACCGGGTCCCAGGCCCAGTAGCCGCCCCAGCCGAGGACCTCGTAGGCCCACCAGCCGCCGAGGATGATGCCGCAGGTGAGAAATCCCCAGGGGATGAGCATCCAGCGGCGCAGCGGGCGGGTCCAGCCTGCGCCGCTGCGGCCCTTGAGGAGGGCCGCGACGCCCATGGCGAAGGGGATGGTCATGCCGACGTAGCCCAGATAGAGCATGGGCGGGTGGGCGATCATCAGCGGGTGGTTTTGCAGCAGCGCGTTGGGGCCGGGGCCGTCCAGCGGGATGGGCAGCGGGGTGTCGCCGAAGGGGTTGGCGGGGCCGGCGATGAGGAAGGTGAAAAAGGTCCCGACGGCCATGATGGTGCCGAGGGTGTAGGGCTGCATGTCCTCGTGGCGGCCGCGGGTGGCGATGACGAAGCCGATGGTGTAGACCGCTAAGATGAAGCCCCAAAAGAGGATCGAGCCGTCCAGAGACGACCACAGGCTGATGATGGTGATGTAGAGCGGGGTTGAGCGCGAGCCGACGTGGGCGACGTATGCGACGGAGAAGTCGTGGGTGATGAGGGCGTACTCCATCACGAAGGTCGCGCCGATGAGGCAGGCGGAAAACGCCAGCGCGAGGGCGCGGGTGATGCGGAGGCCGCGGGCGGAGCCGGAGCGGCCCGAGGTGAAGCCGACGAGGGCGCCGGCGGTGGCGAGGCCGAGGGCGGCGAGGATGAGGAGGCGGCCGAGCTCGGCCATCAGGGCGACTCGGAGGGGGCGAGGGAGCTCTCCAGGGCTTTCATGTCGGGTTTCTCGCCGGCCGCGGGCGCCTGATATTGGTTGTCGTGCTTGACCATGAGGCGGTCGCTCTCAAAGAGGCCTCCCTCGTTGAGCTTGCCCTCGACGACCACGCCGATGCCCTCGCGGAACATCGCCGGGGGGACGGCGGTCGCGTGGACCGAGACGTCGTGGGCGTTGTCGGTGACGACGAAGTGGAGATCGGTGCGGTCGGGATCCCAGACCACGGTGCCGGGTTTGACCAAGCCGCCCAGACGCACGGTGGCGCCGACGCCTTTGGAGCCGGCGTCGCTGAGCTCGCTGGGCGACCAGTAATAGACGAGGTTGTCGCCGAGGTTGCCGAAGGCCAGCCACGCGAGGCCGCCCGCGGCGAGGAGAAGGGCGACGATGGCGAAGAGGCGGGTGCCCATGTCAGCTCCGCTCTTCGGGGGTGTTGTGCAGGCGCCACTGCAGCCGGATGGCGTACGCGAAGAAGAGAGAGAGGCTGATGCCCCAGGCGGCGCCTACGTATTCCCAGCCACCTTGGATTATGCCTTGCATGGGAGCTCCCTTTGGGGGGTCAGGCGTCGCCTGCGGTCAGGGTGGAGGGCGCAGGTACGGGCGTGTTCATGCCGGCGCGGGCGCGTTGTCGGCGGGCCAGCTCGGCGCGGCGGAGTATCAGCCACAGGCTGAGGAAGAGCAACGCAAAGGCATTGATGCGCAGGGGCCAGACCATGGACGCGGCCACGGTTTTGGGGCTTGAGAAGTCCTGGTGAAGGGTGCGCCACCACTTAATTGAGAAGTAGACGATGGGGATGTTGGTCCAGGAGATGATGGTGGCGACGGCGGTCCAGGTGGCGCGGCGGGCGGGGTCGTCGACCGACGAGCGCAGGCTCAAGACGCCGATGAAGGTGACCAGCATGATGGCCGAGGTGGTCAGGCGCGGGTCCCAGGTCCAGAAGACGCCCCAGGTGGGGCGGGCCCAGATGGAGCCTTGGATGAGGAGCATGGCGCTCAGCACGATGCCGACCTCGATGGCGCCGTGGAGGAGGTCGTCGTGGCGGGGGTTGCGTGAGATCAGCGAGCGGACGGCGAAGAAGGCGGCGAAGGTGAGGATGAGCAGCGCGTTCCAGGCCGTGGGGACGTGGATGTAGAGGATGCGGCCGACGTCGCCCATGTATTTTTCGGGGGGCGCGACCACCAAGCCGATGTAGGAGCCGATGGCGAGCAGGGTCAGGCCGAGGATGGCGAGGCCGTGGTTGCGCAGGAAGCGGGGGGGCATGGGCTATTCCTCCAGCACGCGGCCGAAGAGCAGCGGGCAGAGCGACCAGTACACCAGGTCGAAGATGGCGAGAAGGCTGAGCCAAGAGGGGAGCTGGTTCATGGGGTCGCGGCCGACGCAGAGGGTGGTGGCTTTGACGGCGGCGACGAGGACCGGGATGACCAGGGGGAAGAGCAGCAGCGGGAGCATGACGTCTTTGCCGCGGGCTTGGGCGGTCATGGCGGCGTAGACGGTGCCGGGGCCGGCGCGGCCGGCGGCGCCGAGGGCGAGGGTCAGCGCGAGGGCGGGCCAGGAGCCGGCGACCTCGGCGCGGAAGAGGCCGAGGCACAGCGGCAGGATGAGGGCACCCAGGGTCAGCAGCAGCAGGGCGTTGCCGAGGGCTTTGCCGAAGAAGAGGGCGCGGGGGTCGACCGGGAGGAGGCGGAGCTGCTCGAGGCCGCCGTCTTCGGTCTCGACGCGGAAGGACTCGCCGAGCGCCAGGGTCGAGGCGAAGAGGAGGGCGAGCCAGAGCCAGGCGCCGACCATGGCGCCGGGGTTGGGGTCGTCGGCACCGCTGGCAAAGGAGAAGAGGAGGAGCGTGGTGACGGCGAAGGCGAGGACGGAGAGCGCGCGACCGCGGCTGCGCCAGTCCATGAGGAGGTCTTTTCGCAGGACGTTGACGGTCTGGGAGAGGAGCTGGGTCATTGCGCCAGCGCTGCGGTGAGGGCGGCGGGGAGGCCGGGGGCGGGGCCGACCCAGGCGGGGGTGCCGCTTTGGAGGACGAGGCCGGTGTCGAGGAGGGCGGCGGCGCGCTCGACGAGGTGGGTGGCGACGATGAGGGCGCGGCCCTGGGTCTTGCAGTCGGCGAAGAAGCGGTCGATGAGGTCGAAGCCGTTGGGGTCGAGCTGGCCGTAGGGCTCGTCGAGGAGGACCACCGCGGGGTCTTGGAGCAGGACGCGGGCGAGGGCGCAGCGTTTTTTCATGCCGGCGGAGAACTCGCGGACGGGGTCGTGGGCGCGGGCGCTGAGGCCGACGCGCTCGAGGAGCTCGAGGGCGCGGGGGCGGCCGTTGGGCAGGCCCATGAGGCGGGCGGCGACCGTGAGGTTTTCGAGGGCTGACAGCTCGGGGTAGAGGCCGCTTCGGTGGCCGAGCATCGCGACGTGGCGGCGGGCGCCGAGGGGGTCGCGGGCGGAGTCGACGCCGGCGAGGTGCACGGTGCCGGCGCTGGGGCGCAGCGTCGTGGCGAGCAGGCGCAGCAGCGTGGTCTTGCCGGCGCCGTTGTGGCCGGCGATGAGCAGCGAGCGGCCCGCGGCGAGGCGAAGATTGACGCCGGCCAACGCCCACCGCGACCCGAAGCCGCGCGAGAGTCCCACGGCTTCGATGGCGGGGGCGGTTGCGCTCACGGTCGCGGTTCATAGCACGCAAGCTCGCCAGGGCAAGCAGGGTCGTCCGACTGTGTGAATTGACACACCAATTTGACGCCGCGCCGGTGATCGGGATGTGGGTGGCGAGACACCAATGCCCGCCGTTTGAGGGGCGAAAACCATGACGGCGCACCGCGGGCGGGCATAATGGCGCGGCGTTGGAGCAGGCGCGCAGCGGCGGTCGGAGGGGGCTTGGTGAGACGGGTGGACATCATCGTGCCGGCCTTCAACGAGGAGGCCTGCCTCGAGTCGTTTCACGCCGCGCTCGCGCCGGTCTTGGACGCGCTGCCCTACCGATTTCGCGTGCTCTTCATCGACGACGGCAGCCGCGACCGGACCCGCGAGGTGGGCCGGCGGCTCGCCGAGCGCGACCCGCGCGTGGGCTGGCTCTCGTTTTCGCGAAACTTCGGCCACCAGGCCGCGCTCACCGCGGGCCTCGACGCGTCCGACGCCGACTGCGTGCTGACCATGGACGCCGACCTCCAGCACCCGCCGGCCGCCATCCCCGACTTCCTCGCCGCCTGGGAGGCCGGGGCTGAGCTCGTCAGCGGTGTGCGCGCCGACACCCGCTCGCTCGGCTTCGTCAAACGCGCCTCGTCTCGCGCCTTTTACCGCGTCATCAACGCCCTCTCGAAGGTCCCCGTCCTCGCCGATTCGCCCGATTTTCGCTTGCTCGATCGCCGCGTGGTCGACTCGGTGCGGCGCATGCGCGAGCAGGGGCGATTTCTCCGCGGCATCTACGGCTGGGTGGGCTTTGAGCAGACGACGGTCCTCTACACCCAAGCCGACCGCGCGGCCGGCGAGTCCAAGTACGGCCTCTTCAAGATGCTGGCCTTCGCGCTGTCCGCGACGCTGTCCTTTTCGCGCACGCCGCTGCGCTTCGCGACCTGGGCGGGCCTCGTGGTCAGCGCCTTCGCGTTCCTCTACGGCCTCTACGCCATCGCCCAGCCCGTGCTCTTCAACCGCGGCGTGCCCGGCTGGACCTCGCTCGCCGTGCTGGTGAGCTTCTTGTCGGGCATCCAGCTTTTGACCCTCGGCGTCGTCGGCGAGTACCTCGGGCAGGTCCTCGACGAGGTCAAAGGCCGCCCGCTCTACCTCGTCGCCGACCAGCACATCCCGCCCGCCGACACCCCCGCGGCCGCCGCGGACCCGGAGCCCCAGTGAGCAAGGCCATCAAGACCGACGACGAGCGCGACCTCTTCTACGACCGCATGGTCTCACAGCGCGACTGGGACGAGGTCACCAACCCGTGGGAGACCGAGCGCCGCCTGCGCCTGCTCTTCGGCGAGGTGTTCCGCGGCGTCCCGCTCGATGGCGTCACGTTTCTCGACGCGGGCAGCGGCGGCGGCCACTTCTCCGAGCAGGCTCACCTGCGCGGCGCGAAGGTCACGTCCATGGACGTCGGCGAGACCGTGCTCGAGCAGGTCCGAAAGCGCTGCGAGACCACCCGCGTCGTCGGCTCCATCCTCCAGATGCCCTTTGCGGACGGCAGCTTCGACGTGGTCTTCTCCACCGAGGTCATCGAGCACACGCCGGAGCCGCTTCAGGCCCTGCGCGAGATAGCCCGCGTCGTCCGCCCCGGCGGGCTGGTCGTCGTGACCTCGCCCGGGCGCCTGTGGCAGCCGGTGGTGCGCGGCGCGACGACGCTGAAGCTGCGCCCCTACTGCGGTCGCGAGAACTTCATCTGGTCCAGCACCGCCCGCAAGACCCTGGAAAGAGGCGGGATCTCGGTCGATCTCTACCGCGGCTTCAACCTCGTGCCGCTCTTCTACCGGCCGCTGGAGCCCTTGCTGCGCCTGGGCGATCGCCTGGGCGAGACCTTCCCGCGCCTGTTTGTGAACTGGGTCATCCGCGGTCGCAAGGTCGCGTCTTGAGCCGAGCCGCGCTCCCGCGCTCGCTGTGGCTGCTGGCGCCGCTCCTCGCCGCGGTGGCCTACCTCGCCATCGGCACCTCGCCGCCGGTCGCCGACGACTGGTACAGCATCGACTTCATCGGTGGCTGGGTGCGCGACGGCTCGCTCGTCGGCCGCGCCTTTGAGCCCTACGAGTCCCACTGGTCGCCCGTCTTCGTCCTCGGCAGCGGCCTCGCCCTCTGGCTCGACCCCGCCGGCCACGGCGCCGCCCCGCTCCGCGCCTTCAACGCGCTGGCCCTCGCACTCAGCCTGCTGGCCTTCATCCGCCTCGCCACCTGGCTGGGCACCTCGCGCCTCGCCGTCACCCTGGCCGCGGTCTTGCTGACCTTTCACCAGGCGCTCATCGGCGTTCAATACCAGTGGGACTCCATCGGCCCCATGTGGGGCGACGCCCTGGGCCGCTGGGCCGCCGTCCTGGCCCTGGCCCCGCTCATCGGCCGCGCCCGCGGCGGCCCGGCCCGGTCGCTGGCCGTCTTGGCCCTGACCTTCGCCGCCCTGGCCTCCAAAGAGACCGCCCTGGCGACCCTGGCCGGCGCCGGCGTCCTCATCTTGGGCGCCACGGTCCTACACCCCGGCACCGAGTCCCCGCTCCGCCGCGCCGCCCTCGCCCTGGCGCCCATGGCCCTCGCGGTCAGCATTTTCCTCGTGATCCGCCAGATCTCGGGCGGCGCCACCGACCTCCCCGACACCCCGTACGGCATCGCCTCGCCCCTGGCCTGGCCCAAGAGCCTCGCCATGCTGGGGGCCGCGCTGCTCTCGCCCGTCTCCACCC
>CAZNZH010000344.1:0-6383 GCA_964577445.1 uncultured Myxococcales bacterium | reverse complement strand
GATGGTGTGGTGCGATTCTGCTTGTCACGGCGCGCTGGCTATGCCAAATGCCCGCCCATCCGCACACGCAGTGTCCATAGCAAAAGGATCGCAGCCATGAAGCGCCTCATCGAAGTGATCGACAGCGTCCTCGGCGCCGGCAACAACCGGCGCAGCGTCGCGCTGCCCACGCCCCAGATGACCGAGGGGCGCATGTGGGAGATCGGCTCGCGCCGCAGCCTCTCCCAGGTCACCCCGCGCGAGCCGAAGCCCAAAGTCGAAGCGTAGCTCCCCACAGACCAGCCCAGGACGTGGCCAAGCGCCACCGAGAGGCCCAAGGACCAGCGTCATGAAGTACATCATCCTCCCCGTCGTACTGGCCGCGGTCGCCTTGGGCGCCGCCTGTGACAAGACCCCGGCGCCGGCCGCACCTGCGGCGACGCCCGACACCGCGAAGCCGGCGGCCGAGCCCGCCAAGACGGCCGAGGCTGCCAAGCCCGCCGAAGGAGCCGAGGCCGTGAAGCCTGCTGAACCCGCCAAGCCCGCCGCCGTCGAGCCCAAGCCCGGCGACATCCCCGCCCCCGCCGACGTGGCCGCAGCGCCCGCCGACGCCGAGAAGACCGCCTCCGGCCTCGCGTCGAAGGTGCTCACGCCCGGCACCGGCGACAAGCACCCGACCGCCGAAGACACCGTGACCGTCCACTACACGGGCTGGACCACGGACGGGCGCATGTTCGACAGCTCGGTCAAGCGCGGCCAGCCGGCTGAGTTCCCGCTCAACGGCGTCATCAAGGGCTGGACCGAGGGCGTGCAGCTCATGGTCCCCGGCGAGAAGCGCCGCTTCTGGATCCCCGGTGACCTGGCCTACGGCGAGACCCCGCGTCGTCCGGGCGCGCCCGCCGGCACGCTGGTCTTCGACGTCGAGCTCATCAGCATCAAGCCCGTCGTCACCATCGAGGTGCCCAGCGACGTGGCCGCCGCGCCCGCGGACGCGACGACGACCGCGTCGGGCCTCGCCTACAAGGTCCTTCAGAAGGGCACCGGCACGGTGCACCCGACCGCGACCCAGACCGTCAAGGTCGACTACAGCGGCTGGACCACCGACGGGAAGATGTTCGACAGCTCGGTCAAGCGCGGCAGCCCGGCTGAGTTCCCGCTCAACGGCGTCATCAAGGGCTGGACCGAGGGCGTGCAGCTCATGGTCGTCGGCGAGAAGACCCGCTTCTGGATCCCGGGCGACCTGGCGTACGGCGAGGCGCCCTCGCGTCCGGGCGCGCCGGCCGGCACCCTGGTCTTCGACGTCGAGCTGCTCGAGATTCGCTAGTCAGTAGCTGGCGAATCGCGGTGCTGCGGCGCCGCGATTCGCCCCTCGCGCTCAGGGCCGGCCGCTCGCGCGCGTCGCCGCGCTAGACCAGCGCCCGCGACGCCACGAGCAGCCCGTCCTCGTCGGCGTAGACGAACTCGCCGGGGACAAAGGTCACGCCGGCGAAGGTGACGGGCACGTCGACCTGCCCGGCGCCGTGCTTGGGGCTGCGGCGCGGGTTCGTCGCCAGGGCTTTGAGCCCCACGGGCAGCTCGGCGATGGCGCGGCTGTCGCGGATGCAGCCCCAGACGATGAGGCCAGCCCAGCCGCTGTCGCGGGCCAGGGCCGCCACCCGGTCACCGACCAGGGCCGAGCGCAGCGACCCGCCGCCGTCGACCACGAGCACGCGGCCGAGCCCAGGCGCCTCGAGGGCGCGGCGCACCAGCACGTTGTCCTCGTGGACCTTCACGGTGGCGATCGCGCCGTGAAAGGCCGGCCGCCCGCCGAAGTCCCGAAAGATCGGCGCCGCGACGCGCACCTCGTCCTCAAACGCGTCGTAGAGATCGGCGGTGGCGACGTCGGTCATGGGCTGTCCTGCGCGGTCACGGGGTCGCCGAGCCTACCTCCGAGTCCTCCCGTCGCCCAGCAACAATCGACTCGCACCGAGGCACCCGCGCGCGGCTGGCCGGAAGGTCGGGACACGCCTCCGTGCATTGTCCTTGTCCATCGGTGTGAATAGGTTATAACATGTTTGCTCTTGCGCACCCGGAGGGCTCTCATGGCGAGCACTAGCATCCACTTTCCCAGAGGCCTGCTGGACCGCCTCGATGCGGTGGCATCGGAGCGGGGAACGAGCCGCAACAAGCTGGTCGTTGATGCGTGCGTCGCGCTGCTCGAACAAGAGCGGCGCGAGTGGCCGGACGGCTTTTTCAGCAACAGCGACCTGAGTCCCGAAGATCTGGCGGAGCTGCGCGCAGTCGGGAGCTCATTCTACGACGCCATCGTGGCCGCGAGGCGTGACCGCGACGAGGCACCGTTTCAATGATCGTCCTCGACACGAGCGCCGTGTCGGCGCTGATGACGCGGGAGCCTCGCGTGATGAGCACGCTCGCCCAACACTCGCCAGACCAGCTCGTGCTCTGCGCTCCGGTCGCCGCGGAGATTCGATTTGGGCTTGAGACATTAGATCCAGCTTCGCGTCGGCGCCGCATGCTCGCGCGCGAATACCAGCGCCTCCGTGACGCGCTCAAGTGGTGCGACTGGACCGAGGATGCCGCGCGGATTTTCGGCGAGCAGAAGGCGCGACTCCAGCGGAGCGGGCTGCTGGTCGGCGACATGGATCTCGTCATCGGCTCCATCGCCCTGGCGCTGCCTGCCGCTGTCGCCACCTTAAACATCCGCCACTTCGCGCGGCTGGACGGCCTTGAGTGCCACGATTGGACGCCTCACTAGCCGGCTGGCGATGGACCAGCCGGGGTGGGCGGGGATCTAGAAGGGTTTGGCCAGCGCGAGCCAGGCCGCCACCGCGCCGAGGATCGGGATCAGCGCCCAGACGGCCTTCGCGGACTGCGGCGCCTTGTACGGGACCACCAGCAGGCCGCCGATGACCAGCCACAGGCCGATCTTGGCGATGATCCAGCCGGGGAAGCCGTAGTGGTACCTGGCGATCATGCCGAAGCCGCTGATCAGGATCAGCAGCAGCGCGATGCCGTGGCTGGCGCCGACGAGGCCGCTTGAGCGGTTCGACGCCTTGTCGCCGCCGTTTTTCGCGTGAATCGCGACGGCGCCGATGGCCGCGAAGGCCCAGACGACGCCGGCGATGTGGAGAATCTTGTAGTAGAGCGGGTCCATCAGGCCTCCATGGCGTTGGCGCCGGATTGTGGACCAGCGCGGCGCGCGGCGAAAGGTCTGTCATGACTCCGCCGCTCTGATACCTTGCGGCCGCCAGTCGAATTGGGAGGTCGGGATGACAGCGCGATGGGTCGTGGTGGCGGCGATGTTGGCGATGGCGGGCGGCACGGCGCACGCGGCGGCGATGTTCCCGGCCGGCGCGAATCCCGCGCTGGAGCAGACGATGGCGCGGCATGAGCGCCAGTTCTACGGGATCAACGCGGTGCCGTTCGGGCTGTCGTTGAACGCGCACATCCCGCCGCTGTCGACGAGCGAGGGCGCTGACGCGCGGGCCCGCATCGACGCGTACCTGGCGCAGTCCGACGAGCTGGACTTCAAGGCGCAGAGCGGCAAGCACCCCTTCGAGGTGGTCGCGACCTACGGCGAGCACGGAGATCTCGGGTTCTTCGGCGGCGTGGCGCTGCTGGGCACGGCCTTTGAGTACATGACGCTCAAGCAGGAGGGGGCACCGGCTGAGGCGCTGGCGGTCGCCCGGGCGCGGGTCGTCCGCGCGGCGGAGGCGTGGCACATCTTCTACGTCGTCACCGGCGGCGGCGGCCTGGTCGCGCGCGGGATTCGGCGCGTCGTGCCCGAGGACCCCTCCGACCCGCCCATACCCGACCCGCCGGAGACGCTGATTCCCCTGTTCGGAGCGGACGGAAAGCCGCTGCCGGCCCCCAAAGACAACGGCAGCGAGCGGGCCGACCTGTCGGACGGCGCGCTGCCGCCAGGGACCTGGACCTGGATCGACTCGTGCTCCAAAGACCAGCTCTCCGGGCAGGTGCTGGGGATGGTGGTGCTCTACGAGGCGATGAAGGACGACCCGGACATCGATCAGGCGCTGGTCACGCGGATGCAAGCGGACGCGCGGCTGGTCGGCGAGATGCTCATGGAGAAGCGCGAGCTGTTGGGCCTCGAGACCGCCGTGAGCCTGTCGCCGGGGACCCTCTACGACCTGATCATCATGGACGCGGACAAACGGGCGACCTTCTTCCACGACCTCAACCCGCTGTCGCTCGAGAAGGTCTACGTCGCGCCCGATGGCGGCACCTTCAACATGTTCAACGTGGTGATGGCCTGGGGCATCATCAAGGGCCTGCACCACATCACCGGCGACCCGCGGCTGGAGGCCTTCCTCTACGAAGATCTGCTCTCCGAGCGCGAGTTCCCCAAAAAGATCACCAACCGCTCCGACCCGGGCGCGGTCGACTATATGTACCAGGGGTTGAAGACGAACTTCGACGTGCCGGACATGACCGGCGTGGTGCTCTTTTTGGCCATCTGGCTCGAAAAAGATCCCACCGTGACGGCCTACCTGCGCGACTACCTCGAGGACGCCTGGTGGGCGCGGGCGGGCGAGAGCCACACGGCGCGCTTGGCCAAGCAGCCCCTGTGGCACGCGCTCTATTTGGCGAGCACCGACCGCGGGACCGACCCCGCGCTGGTCGCCGAGCTGGCCGACCTCCTGAGCGGGTTCACGCTCGGCCCCTATTGGGAGGAGGCGCGGACGAACTGCGACCCGGCGGAGATCGCGGCGAAGCAGTGCCTCGCCATCGACGGCAAGACGGTCCTGACGCTCGAGGGCCAGGCGCCCAACGGCAAGTGGCTGGCCACCGAGGCCTTGCACCCGAGCATCCGGCCGACCTCCGACTTCAACGCGCGCTCGAACTCGTTTGAGGTCAACGGCGGCGGCGGCGGCGACAAGCTCAACCCCGGCGGCGACCTGATGGGGGCCTTCTGGATGGCGCGCTACTTCCAAGCGCGCAAGCCCGGCGAGGTGGCGGTGGCGCGCAACGCGCGGGATCACATGCCCATCGGCGGCGTGGTGGCCCCGCCCGACCCGGGGCCGGAGCCCGCGGTCGAGCCCATGCCGGACGCCGCCGAGACCGAGGCGGACGCCGCCGGTGACGCCCTGGCCGAGGCGACGCCAGACACCGCGTCGACTGAGCCGGTCAGAGGCGGCACCTGCGCGGGCGGCGGCGCGCCCGGTGGCGCGGTGTGGGCGCTGCTGGCGCTGCTCTTTTTCGCGACGCGCCGGGTCTTTGCGGGCGCGTAGGCAGCCAGCGGGAGTGAGTGGGGGCCAATCCCCCGGCCGCGGGGTCCCGATTCGTCAGCTAGCTCCTCGCGGTTTCAGTCGTCCAAGGGACCTGTAAAGCGGAGGCTGGGTGAAGTACGTCTTGGGGATCTCGGCCCTCTACCACGACAGCGCCGCGGCGCTGCTCGCCGACGGGCGCATCGTGGCGGCGGCTCAGGAGGAGCGGTTCACGCGGGTCAAGCACGACGCGGCCTTTCCCCATCGCGCCATCGCCTACTGCTTGGGGGAGGCCGGGATCTCGGGCGCTGATCTGAGCTACGTCTGCTACTACGAAAAACCCCTGCGCACCTTCGACCGCCTGCTCGAGACCTGGCTCGCGAGGGCGCCGCTCAGCTTCGACAACTTCCGGCTCGCGCTGCCCTCTTGGCTGCGCGAGAAGCTGCGCCTTGGGCGCACGATTCGTAAGGCGCTGCCTGGGTATTCGGGGGCCGTGGTCTACACCGACCACCACGAGTCCCACGCGGCGAGCGCGTTTTTCCCGTCGCCCTTTGAGGAGGCGGCGATCTTGACCTGCGACGGCGTGGGCGAGTGGGCGACCACCACCTGGGGCGTCGGCCGCGGCGGGCGGGTCGAGCTGGCCGAGAGCCTGAACTTCCCTCACAGCTTGGGGCTGCTCTACTCGGCGTTCACGACATTCTGCGGCTTCAAGGTGCTGAGCGGCGAGTACAAGCTCATGGGCCTGGCGCCCTACGGCCAGCCCATCTACGCCCAGAAGATCTACGACCACCTCATGGACCTGAAGGCCGACGGCAGCTTCCGCCTCGCCATGGACCGGTTCACGTTTGAGACCGGCCGGCGCATGACCGGCGCGGCCTTTGAGCGGCTCTTCGGCGGGCCGGCGCGCGAGCCGGAGTCGCCCATCACCCGGCGCGAGCTGGATCTGGCGGCCTCGATTCAGGCGGTCACCGAGGAGGTGCTCCAGCGCATCACCGCCCACATCCACAAGCAGACCGGGCTCGAAGACCTCTGCCTCGCCGGCGGCGTCGCCTTAAACTGCGTCGCCAACGGGCGACTACAGCGCGAGGGGCCCTTCAAGCGCCTGTGGATACAGCCCGCGGCGGGCGACGCGGGCGGAGCACTCGGCGCCGCACTCTTCTGCTGGCACCAGCTCATGGA
>CAZNZH010000343.1:0-6391 GCA_964577445.1 uncultured Myxococcales bacterium | reverse complement strand
GGCGGTGTGTCCGCTGGGCGGCGGCGACTGTGACGACAACGCCTGCGCCATCCACCCGGGCGCGGTCGAGCTGTGCAACGGCATCGACGACAACTGCAACAACCAGACCGACGAGGAGGCCACCGGGTGCGCGGCGGCGAAGTGCGTGGGGACCGGCGGCACCTTCGCGGCGACGAGCGCGGCGGTCTGCCTGGCGGGCGCCTGCGTGGCGCCAGACCCGGTGTCGTGCGGCAAGTTCGTGTGCGCGGGCCCGGCCTGCGTGAAGACCTGCACCACGGACGCCGAGTGCGCGGCGGGGTCGCACTGCGTGGAGTCCACGGGCAACTGCGTCGCCGACCTGCCCAACGGCATCGCGTGCCTGGAGCCCTCGGACTGCGTGAGCGACCACTGCCAAAACGGCTACTGCTGCGGCTCGGGCGACTGCTGCGCGCAGCCGGCGCAGTGCCCGGCGGCGCTGAAGGTCGCGCCGGCTTGCGACGACGAGACCACCTGCCAGGGCACGCGCTACGACGCGCAGTGCCTGTCGCACACCTGCGTGCGGAGCCCGCCGATCCCCGACGACACGGCCTGCGGACCGACCATCGAGGCCCTGGACTGCTCGCCGCTGCTGCCGGTCTTCTGCAAGGGGACGCCGAATCAGGCGCCGCCGGTGTGCGCGGAGACCTGCGCCAACGACAGCGAGTGCAAGCTCGGGTTTCACTGCGATGAGGTGTGCGCGCTGGACCTCGGCGACGGCGGGAGCTGCGACGAAGACAGCGACTGCGCCAGCAACCATTGCCAAAACGGCTTCTGCTGCCAGTCGGGCGACTGCTGCGCCGGACCGACGGACTGCCCCGGCGCGTACGCGGCGCCGCCGCTGTGCGAGACGCCGGCGACGTGTTCGGGCAGCCGCATCGACGCGACCTGCAACTCCGCGCAGTGCGGGTCGCTGACCTTGCCCGACGACAGCGCCTGCGACGCGTCGGACGTGGCGGACACCTGCGGGCTCTTCAACTCGATCGTGTGCAGCGGCGAGGTGGACCAAGCGCCGCCGATGTGTCCGGCGACCTGCGCGACCGACGACGACTGCGACCCGGGCGCCCACTGCGACGGCGTCTGCACCATCGACGTCGTCGACGGCGGGACCTGCGACGAGGACTCGGACTGCGTGTCGAGCCACTGCAATAACGGCATCTGCTGCTCCGGCGGCGACTGCTGTAACGCGCCGACGGACTGCCCCGCGAGCTACACCACCGCCCCGGTCTGCCAGTTCCCGACGACGTGTCAGGGCACCTACGACATCGCGCAGTGCGTGGGCCATGTGTGCTCGACGAAGGCCGGTCAGCCCAACGACCTGGCGTGTCAGGCATCGCTTGAGGCCAAGGACTGCGGGCTTTACCCGAGCAAGAACTGCACAGGCCTCTTCGATCAGGTCGAGCCGCTGTGCGCGACGAGCTGCTCGTCGGACGCGCAGTGTGACGCCAACGCGTACTGCGGCTCGGCCATCTGCAAGCCCGACCTCGACAACGGCGACGTCTGCTCGCGCGGAGAGCAGTGCACCAGCGGGCATTGCCAAAACGGCTTCTGCTGCCAGACCGGCGACTGCTGTGCGCAGGCCGGTAACTGCCCGCTGGGCACCTACGGCGCGCCGGCGCTTTGCAACGACCCGGCGACGTGTCAGGGCGCGCGCCGGGACCCGCTGTGCACCGACTCCCAGTGCCAGCTCGGCGCGCCGACCGACGACGACTCGGGCTGCGCCGGGCTCGAGGCTAACGAGTGCGGGCCTTACGTCTCGGTCTTCTGCAGCGCGGCCAAGGTGCAGCCGACGCCGCTGTGCCTGCCGAGCTGCGCGTCCAACGCCGACTGCGACCCCGGCGCGCACTGCGATGCCGGTGCGTGCGTGCCGAACGCCGACGCGGGTGACCCGTGCGAGACCACCGCTCAGTGCGCGGCCGGGCTGACCTGCGTCGATGGCGTGTGCTGCACGTCGACCTGCGGCGGCACCTGCCGGCGCTGCGACCTGCCGGGCCAGGAGGGCACGTGCAGCCTGCTGGCCGACGGGAAGGACCCCGACGCCGAGTGCGGAGCCGTCAGTTGCCTCGGCTACTACTGGGGATTTGGCGGCAGCACCTGCTACCGGCGCGCGGACGTCAGCGCGGAGGCCGCGAAGTGTAACGGGAGCGGCGCGTGCCAGGCCGCCAGCGATCTCTGCCCGCTCCAGGGGCAAGGGACGGCGTACACGACCTGCGACTCGGTGTGTCAGACGCCCGGCACCGGGAGCTGCGTCGGGACCACCCCGGGCACCTGCTCGAACTCGTCGACGGCGACGATCACGTGCGGCGTGGGTGAGTGCAAACGCACCGTCGCCGCCTGTGTAAACGGGGTGCCCAGCGTGTGCACGCCGGGGGCTCCGTCCGCCGAGATCTGCGACGGCAAGGACAACGACTGCGACGGGCTGACGGACGCGGCGGACGCCGTGGACCTGGTGGCGAACGACTACCGCGCCTGCGAGCTGACGGAGGGCGTCTGCTTCGGCTGCTCGAAGCCGGCGTCGCTGTGTCAGGGCGGGACCTGGAAGCCCTGTAATCTCGGGGTCTACCAGCTCTGCGCCCAGGGCTACGAGGCCGGGGTCGAGCTGTCGTGTGACGGCGCCGACAACGACTGCGACGGCCTGACCGACGACGACTTCGGCAGCGACGTCAACAACTGCGGGGGCTGCGGCTCGAAGTGCACGAACGCCCACGGCCAGACCATCTGCGCCGCGAGCACGTGCGTGCCGACCTGTGCGGCCGGCTACCTGAGCTGCGACGCCAACCCGAACAACGGCTGCGAGCGGAGCATCTGGTCGCTCACCGACTGCGGGGCCTGCTCGACACCGTGCGCGCTGCCAAACGCCACCCCGACGTGCAGCACCGGGACCTGCCTGGTGCAGAGCTGCAACACCGGCTACTGCAACGCCGACACGATTCAGTCCAACGGCTGCGAGTACGCCCTCGACGGCAACCCGGCCTGCGGGACCTACAGCACCCTCGGCGCGGTGCGCGGCGACAAGGGCTCGGACACATCGACGGCGAGCGGCGTGGGCGAGAAGTGGTACCGGGTGAAGGTGAGCGAGGACGAGAGCGGCCTCTCTCTGACAGACCTGTCGGCCACGGTCACCCTGACCATGCCGGCGGGGACCGACTACGACCTCGAGGCGTGGTGCGACGGCTGCTCCGGCACCTCCACCGTGTCGTCGCTGACCGCGGGAACCACGACGGAGACCGTGAAGCTCCGCTGGGAAGAGAAATGCGCCGAGTTCTTGGGAATCTGCACGGGCTTTCCCAGCGGCAGCGACTCGGGCCGCGACATCTACATCCGGGTGCTCTACCGCTCGGCGAACACCTGCAGCGCCTGGAACCTCCAGGTCGCGGGCCACACCAGCGGCGGCAGCAACACCTGTAGCGAAAAATAGAGGCTAGGGCGTATACACGCGCCCCCGCTGACGACCTCGTCGGTCGCCGGGCAGGACATCCGTGGAACGCATCCGAAACTTCTGTATTATCGCGCACATCGACCACGGGAAGTCCACGCTCGCCGACCGGCTGATCCAGCGGTGCGGCGGCGTGGAGGACCGGGCCTTTCACAACCAGCTCCTGGACTCGATGGACATCGAGCAGGAGCGCGGCATCACCATCAAGAGCAACACCATCTCGCTGACTTACACGTCGCGGGACGGGCAGGTGTGGCGCCTCAACCTCATCGACACGCCGGGCCACGTCGACTTCTCCCACGAGGTCCGGCGCTCGCTGATGTCGTGCGAGGGCGCGCTGATGGTGGTGGACGCGACCCAGGGCGTCGAGGCCCAGACCGTGGCGAACCTCTACCTGGCCATGGAGTACGACCTGCGGCTCTTGCCGGTCATCAACAAGATCGACCTGCCGGCCGCGGATGTAGAGAAGGTCCGCGAGGAGATCGACGCCGATCTCGGGCTGGACCCCTTCGAGGCGATCCCGATCTCGGCCAAAGACGGCGTCGGCATCGAGGACGTGCTCGAGGGGATCGTCGAGCATCTGCCCCCGCCGACCGGCGACCCGAGCGCGCCGCTGAAGGCGCTGGTCTTTGACGCCTACTACGACCGCTACCGCGGCGTGGTGCTGATCTGCCGCATCAAGGAGGGCGCGATGGTGCCAGGGCAGCGGGTGCGCTTCATGCACCGCGGCACGGAGCACGTCGTCGACGAGGTCGGGCTCTTACAGCTCGAGCGCAAGCCCACCAAGTCGCTCAAGGCGGGCGAGGTGGGCTACGTCATCGCCGGCGTGAAGACCATCCGCGACATGGAGGTCGGCGACACGCTGACGGACGCCGCGCGCCCCACGGAGGCGCCGATTCCAGGCTATAAGCCCGCGAAACCAGTCGTGTTTTCCTCGATCTACCCCATGACCAACAACGAGTACGAGGACCTCTCGGCCGCGCTCGAGAAGCTGGCGCTCAACGACGCCGCGCTCATCTACGAGAAGGACTCCTCGGCGGCCTTGGGCTTCGGGTTTCGCTGTGGGTTCCTGGGGTTACTGCACCTCGACGTGGTCCAGGAGCGGCTGGACCGCGAGTTCGGCATGTCGCTGGTGCTGTCTGCGCCGTCGGTTCACTACAAGGTCACCATGCGCAACGGCAGCACCGTCGGCGTCGACAACCCCAGCTACTGGCCCGACCCGGGCAGCATCGAGCGCGTCGACGAGCCCTATATCCGCGCGAGCATCCTGGTGCCCGAGCAGTACATGGGCTCGGTGATGGAGCTGTGCAGCGACTACCGCGCGGCCAAGTTGAGCATGAACTATCTGGCCGTGGGGCGGGTCGAGGTCGTCGCCGAGATGCCGCTGGCCGAGGTGCTCTTCGACTTCTACGACCGCTTGAAGACCGTCACGCGCGGCTACGGCTCGTTTGACTGGGCTGAGCTGGACTACCGGCCCGGCGAGGTCGTGAAGGTCGACATCCTGGTCAACCACGAGCGGGTCGACGCGCTGGCGTGCCTGGTCCACGCGACCAAGGCGCGGACGCGGGCGCTGCACTACTGCGAGCAGCTCGCCAAGGCGATTCCGCGCCACCAGTTCAAGATCCCGATTCAGGGGGCGATCGGCGGCGACATCATCGCCCGGTCGACCATCGCGGCGTTCCGAAAGGACGTCACCGCCAAGTGCTACGGCGGCGACATCTCGCGCAAGCGCAAGCTCTTGGAGGCGCAGAAGCGCGGCAAGGCCAAGATGAAGACCGTCGGCGAGGTGCAGATCCCGCAGGAGGCCTTCGTCGCCGTGCTGCGCACCGACCGCGAGTAGGCCGGCCGCCCTAGGCGAGTCGCGGCACGCTGGACGACTCGGCGAGGGCGGCGGCGATCTCGGCGGTGAGCGCGTCGAGGCGGCCTTCGCTGGCCAGGTCGCGCGGCATCGTGACCACGGCCTCGATGCCGCCTTCGTGTCCGCACAGCACGACGAAGCACGCGTGCGAGGGCGTGCCTGGCGGGATGAAGAACGCGGCGCGGGCGCGAAAGCCGGCGCCCGAAAACCGCTCCAGGGGCACCCGCCCGAGGTTTGAGACCGTCCCTGAGCTGTCGTAGCGGTCGTTGCGACACACCCGCCGCGTGCTGGCGCGGGCGACGGCGGTGGCCAGCCAGAGCGGCACACCCAAGATGAACTCGGCCTCGAGCACGAAGGCGGCCGCCCGGTGGGCCGCCAGCGCGTCGTCCATGGCGGCCTGGACCGACGCGGCGGTGGCCCCGGTCGGGATGGCCAGGTCCATGATGCCCGTGAGGTTGGCCGTGGAGCGCTCGGTCTGCGTGCGAGTGCGGAGGTCAACCGGGACACCGATCCGCACTTCGCCAGCGCCATGACTTCTAGCCGCGCGTGCGATGCAGCAGAGCACCGCCGGCAGCGCGCGGGAGAAGCGCCCGGGCACGGAGACGCGGCGCCAGGTGCTGCGCGGGTCGCCACCCCGGCGCGCACCGGTCGGGGCGAGGCAGTCCTCGCGGCGCCGCGGGTTCTTCGCCGGCGCCAGACGGCGGGCGAGCTCGAGATCGGTGACCTCGGACGTGCTGCCGGCCAGGGCCTCACCGCGCAGCGCGCAGAAGACGTCGTCCAAAAAGAGGAAGAGCCCGCGACCGTCGGTCACGCTGTGGTGCATGCGAACCAGCACGCGCGGCGTCGGCCCGGTGAGCAGCGTGAGCTCCACGACCGGCCCCCGCCGCGGGTCCAGCGGCTCGCTCAGCCAGGGCGCGCCTTCGGGGCTGCGGGCGTCCCACCCGGAGCCGTCGGCCACGCGGACCCGCGGCAGCGGCCCCGTGGCGACCCAGCGCGACCAGCCCAGCCAGCCGCGCAAGACCACGCGCATGCCCGGGTTCGCCTCGGCCGCGAGCTCGACCGCCCGCTCGAAGGCCGCCGGG
>CAZNZH010000342.1:0-6416 GCA_964577445.1 uncultured Myxococcales bacterium | reverse complement strand
ACATCGGCGAAGACGACACCGTAGAGCTGCTGCTCATCGCGCTGTTCTCGCGCGGACACGTCCTACTGGAGGGCGTGCCGGGCATCGCGAAGACGACGCTGGTCAAGGCCTTCGCCAAGACGCTGGGCTGCGACTTCTCGCGCATCCAGTTCACGCCCGATCTCCTGCCCGCGGACATCACCGGCACCAACGTGCTCGATCTTCGCGACCACACCTTCGTCCTGCGCAAAGGCCCGCTCTTCGCGCACGTCGTCTTGGGCGACGAGATCAACCGCGCGCCCGCGAAGACCCAGAGCGCGTTGCTTGAGGCGATGCAGGAGGATCAGGTCACCATCGAGGGCCGCACGGAGCGCCTGCCGGCCCCGTTCATCGTGCTCGCCACGCAGAACCCGGTGGAGCAAGAGGGCGTCTACGTGCTGCCCGAGGCGCAGGTCGACCGCTTCATGTTCAAGCTCATCCTCGGCTACCCCGACTTCGCCCGCGAGCGCCGCATCCTGGCGACCTACAACACCCCGGTCGAGCCGGTGGCGCCGGTGCTGTCGCCTGGCGAGATCCTCGCGGTCGCCGCCCTCGCCGAGCGCGTCCACATCGCCCCGGGCCTGCTCGACTACATCGTCCGCCTCGTCCAGCACACCCGCGTGCACCCGGCGGTGCTGCTCGGCGCCAGCCCCCGCGCGTCCCTGGCCCTGATGCGCTGCTCGAAGGTCGCAGCGCTCCTGCGTGGGCGGTCCCACGTGCTCCCGGACGACATCCGCGCCCTGGTCCCGCCGATCCTCGGTCACCGCATCATCCTCACGCCGGAGGCCGAGCTGGATCGCCTCTCCGCGGCGGTCATCGTCGATGAGTGCCTCGTGGAGGTCTCCTACGCCGAGGACGCGTGAAGATCGCCATCGGCGCAGCGGGCCGCTGGGTGCTCGGCGTGGGCCTCGTCTTCCTCACCGTAGGCGGCCTGAGCGGCCAGCCGGTCATCTCCGCCCTGGGCGCGCTGTCGCTCAGCACCCTGATCTGGGCGGCGGCGGTCGCGCGCCTCGTCGGTGCGGACGTGTCGCGCGGCGCATTGACGGCGCGCGTGGGCGACGGCAGCGGCGAGGCGCGGACGAGCGTCGCCCGGCCGCTGACCTTGCCCGTGCGCCTCGAAGGGGCGGCCATCGCGCGAATCGCCAGCATTTCCCTGGATCCCACGGTCGTCGCGCCGGCGCACGCCGCGATGTCCGAGGGGCCAGACGGGCTTGAGCTCATCTTCGAAAGCCCGCAGGTCGGACACTCCTGGCTACAGGGCTTCGGTTTTCGCGCGGATATCGTCGGCGGGCTGCTCAGCGTCCGCGGCTGGTTGCCTTGCGAGCTCGCGGTGAGCGTCGTGCCGCGGGCCTTCCCCCTGCGCGGGGATCCGCCCCTGCGCGCGACCCGCGCGGCCAGCCAGGACCGCGCCGAGCTCGGGCGAGCCCGCCGCCGCGGGTTCGGCCTGGAGATCCGCGAGCTCCGCGACCACCAGCCCGGCGACGCGTTCAAGCATGTGGCGTGGGCGGCGACGGCGCGCCGCGGGAAGCTGGTCACCCGCGAGTTCGAGTCCGATCTCGTGCTGTCCGCGTGGCTGCTGGTCGACGTCTCGCCGAGCATGTTCTGGGGCGAGCCCGGCCAGACCCGCGCCGACTTCGCCATCGAGACCGCCTACAACCTCGCCTCCCAGCTCCTGGCGCGGGGCGATCGCGTCGGCGTCTCGCTCTTTGACGAGCGGGTGCGCCTGGACATCCCGCCCTCGGCGGCGCGCGGCCAGCTCTTCCGCGTGCTGGAGGCCCTCCAAGAGGTGCACCACCTCGTTCACGACAACCGCACCGAGGTCACCGACCGCGAGCTGGTCGGCGCGGTGGCCGAGTGGTTCGAGGCCCATCAGAACCGCTCGTTTCGCCTGCCTGAGTCGCTCACCGGCCGCGCGGGGCCGCGGCAGAGCGAGCACGACGAGCTGCACCTGCACAAGGCCGTCGACGCGTGGCTCGTCGACGCGGCCAGCCGCCGGCGCCCCGCGCGCTTCGCCCTGCCGGTGGACGCCTATTCGCGCGATCGCAGGCGCTCGGCGTGGCGCGCCTTTTGCCGTCACGCGGGGATAACGCTGCCCCTGGACCCCACCCCGCGGCCGGGCGGGCAGGCCCACGGGCTCGAGCAAGCCGTGGAGCACGTCCTGCGGGCTCGCGGCGGCCCCCACACCCTGTGCGCGATCTCGGACCTCGCCACCGCCGACGACCTGGACGCGCTGCGCCGAGCGGCCATGGGCGCCCGTCGCCACCGCCACGGGTTCCTCGTCCTGTGCCCCTCGGACCCCGCCTTCGAGGGCGCACCGCGACCCGAGGATGGCCCGCTCGCCGAAGCGCTGCTAGAGGTCCAGCGCATCCGCACCCGCCACGGCCTCGCCGCGGTCGAAGCCGCGCTCCGACCGGCGGGGGTGGCCCTGCTGACATGTACGCCCCACGACGTGCTGCCGCGCCTGCTCAGGCGGCTCGACCACGTCGCGTAGCCTGGATGCCGCGCCTGTGCCACAAGGCGCCATGAAACGTCACCCGAGGAAACATGGCCCGTCCACTGCTCACCGCCGAAGCCGCCTCGACCATCGTCTCCGCGCTCGAGACACGGCACAGCCGCAAGCTGCGCGACGAGCGGTTCACGGTGTCGGCCCGCATGGAAGATCGCACGGTCATCGTCGAGCTCGCGCTGGCGCGCCTCGACCAGACCTTCTTGTACGAGATGTCGGCGGCGAAGCTCGTGCCGGCGGATGGCAGCCTCAGCGTGGCCGAGTGCCTCGAGCTCTGCCTCGATTTTCTGGACTGGTACCTCGGCCGCTACTTTGAAGAGGACCGCGAGCTGCTGCTGCCGCTGGACTACCAGGCGCACCGCATCGGCGAGCACGAGGTGTTGGCCCGCGGCGACGTGAAGAACCCGCTGCTGGACGACGCGGCCGACGCGTGGCTGCGCGGTGAGCGGCCGGAGATCCCCAACCCGCGGCGGCCCCACTGACAGCCCTGCGCCCCGCGCGGCCGCTCGTCAGGCGGGTTCGGCCGCCAGCTCGCGCTCCAGCGCGCTGATCTCATCGGACAAGTCGGCGCTGCTGAACACGGTCTTTCCGACCGCACGCTTGGCGCTCGTGCCCCGCCGCAGCCGCTCCACCGCGTCGATCTCGGCGAGCAGTCGCGGTGTGCGGATCTCGGTGCGCTTGCCGTCCATGGCCGCCTCCCCGCGCAGCTCCTCGGCGATGGACGGCGCGAGCGCCCGGATTCGCTCCGCGCTGAACGTGCCGAGGCCCGCCTGGGCGATGGCCTGCTCGTCGCCGGGGATGACGACCGGGCGGCGGCGCGTGAAGAGCAATCGGTAGATGGCGACGCGCAGATTGTCGCGCTCGTAGCGGTCGCGATCCCGCATCTCGCGCAGCTTTCGCCGGCCGGCGACGAGAAAGAAGAGCGTCGAGAACAGGCCCGGGAAGATGACCAGGCCGAAGACCGGCAGCGCGCCGGTCCAGCCGAAGGCCGGCAGGATGCGAAGGGCGGTGAAGGCGCAGAGGCCGAGGTTGAAGGCGTTGAGCAGCGGGATGAGCAGCGTCGGGTTCGAGCGCAGGGTGTGCTCGCGCGCCTTGTGCTGCCAGAGGTAGCTCAGCGTCGGCGCGTCGCCGGTCTCGACCTCGGGCCGGGCGCTGACCATGAGGTCTGGGAACCGGTAGATGGCGACGCCCGCGTCGGTGATGTCCATCTCGCCCTCGTAGGTGGCGACGAGGCGGGTGCCGATGCGGTCGGCCTCGGCGTAGGGGACGCCGAGCAAGGCGACGATGTCCGCGTTGGTGATCAGGCCCTGCTTCGCGCGCACGTAGGTCACCAGCTCGCGCTCGATCTCGAGCGGGGTGCGCTCGATGGCCTGGGAGCCGAAGAGGAAGTACCAGGTGCGCTCGACCAGCGAGGGTTTTGCGGGCTCAGACGAGGTCGTGCGCATGTCGTAGGGGTCTTCGCCGCGGTCCACCCGCTCGCGGATCTGCCGGTTCAGCCGGCGCCGGCCTCGCCTGGAGCCGCGGCCGTCGCGCCCGAAGATGTAAAACCAGAAGAGCCCCCGCCCGAGATCGATGCGCGGCCCGCGGCGCCGGTCGTCGCTGCCCTGCTGCTGCGCGGTGATGGCGACCATGAAGGCGATGAAGAGCAGCGCGTAGATGATGGCGTAGACGATGACCATGAGCATGGTCCACGCCTTGAAGGCCGCCATCGCACCGCGCCGCAGCGCCTTTTTGCGGCGCAGCTTGCGGTCCGCCTCGACGATGTCGGGCCGCGCGACCGGGCCCGGCGCGAAGGTGTAGACGAGGACGCCCTCTTCGTCGACGTCGAGCTGGCTCTCGTAGTCGCGAACGACCTGGCCGAGCACGCGGTCGGCGTCGTGGGGTGCCAGGCCCGTGCGGGTGATGATGTCGGACTGGGTGAAGGGCCCCGGCGCCACCTTGATGGCCTCGAGGACGGCCAGGCGGGCGTCGTCGCTGGTGACTTGGGCAAGATTCGCGCTCATGCGGCCACCGCCTCGCCGTCCAGTTGTCCGCACGCGGCGCCGATGTCGTCGCCCTTCGAGTAGCGAATGGTCACGTTGAAGCGTGCGTCGCGCAGCGCCGCGCCGAAGCGGTCGACGTCGCGCGGCTCCGGGCGGTCGTAGGGCGCGCCCGGCCACGGGTTGAACGGGATGAGGTTGACCTTGACGCGCTCGCGCATGGGTCGGAGGAGCGCCACGAGCCGGCGCGCGTCCTCGGACGTGTCGTTGACGCCTCGCAGCAAGACGTACTCGACGGTGATGCGGCGGCGCGGCGGCAGCGGGAAGGCCTCGAGGGCCTCCATCAGCTTGGCGATGTCCCACTTCTTGTTGAGGGGCATCAGCCGCGAGCGCTGGACGTCGTGGGACGCGTTGAGCGAGACGGCGAGGTTCACCGGCACGTCGCGCCCGAGATCGGCGATGCGGGCGACGACGCCGCTGGTGGAGACCGTGATGCGGCGGCTGGCGAAGTCCAGGCCCTGGCGGTCCAGCAGGATGCGGATGGAGGCGACCACGGCGTCGTAGTTGTCCAGCGGCTCGCCCATGCCCATGTATACGAGATTTCCGATGCGCTCGCCCTCCCCCAGTGCCGAGACCGCGTGTAGCACCTGATCCACAATCTCAGACGCGGCCAGATTCTTCCGGACCGGCATGCGGGCGGTCAGGCAGAAGTCGCAGCCGATGCGGCAACCGACCTGGCTGGAGACGCACTGGGTGAGGCGCCCGTCGGCCATGGGGATGATGACGGACTCGATGCGGTGGCCGTCGCCCGTGCGCAGCAAGAGCTTGCGGGTGCCGTCGGCCGCCACGCGCACGTCCTCGAGCACCAGCCCGCCGATGCGCGCGTGTCCGGTGAGGTGCGCGCGAAAGGTCTGGGGGAGATCGCTCATCGCGTCGAAGTCGCGCGCGCGCTGAGCGTGAAGCCAGCGGAACACCTGATCCCCACGGAACGCGGCGACGCCCGCCTCGTCCACCATCCACGCGCGCAGGGCGTCGCGGGGGAGGCTCTTGAGGTCGGGCGCTCCGGTCGTCAGGTCGGTGGTGCTGGCTCCTGTCATTTGCGAGAGGATGTCACACTCGCTCAAAGCAACTGAAGAACCAGGCCGTCTCGAAGGCCGCGGTCTCCGGCGCATCCGAGCCGTGGGACGCGTTGCGCTCGATGTCCGTGCCGAAGCGGCCGCGCACGGTGTCCGGACCGGCCTTGGTCGCGTCGGTCGGTCCCATGAGGTCGCGCCAGCGGGCGATGGCGCCCTCCCCCTCGAGGATCATCAGCACCACGGGCCCGCTCGACATGAAGCCCACGAGATCCTTGAAGAAGGGGCGCGCGCGGTGGACGTGATAGAAGCCCTCGGCCTGGGCGGCGGTCAGGTGCGCCTTCTTCATGGCGACGATGTCGAAGCCGGCCTCTTCGATCATGGAGATGATGCCGCCGGTGCTCTTGGAGGCGACGGCGTCAGGCTTGACGATGGCGAGGGTGCGCTCGATAGACATGGGACGGGCTCCTGCAAATGGGCTGATGGTGTCTGGTGATTTCAGAGAATGTCCGCGAGGGTGCGGCCCATCTCTGAGGGGTTCGGGGCCATGGTGATGCCGGCGGCCTCCATGGCGGCGACCTTGTCGGCGGCCGTGCCCTTGCCACCGGAGATGATGGCGCCGGCGTGGCCCATGCGCTTGCCGGGGGGGGCGGTCCGCCCGGCGATGAAGCCGACGATGGGCTTGGTGAAGTGCTCGCTCACCCAGGCGGCCGCGCGCTCCTCGGCGGTGCCGCCGATCTCGCCGATCATGATGACCGCGTCGGTGCCGTCGTCGGCCTCAAACGCGCTCAGCACGTCGATGAAGTCGGTGCCGTTGATCGGGTCGCCGCCGATGCCGAC
>CAZNZH010000341.1:0-6428 GCA_964577445.1 uncultured Myxococcales bacterium | reverse complement strand
GCTGGTAGGTGCCGCGGTCCAGGTGGATCAGGTGGCTGCCGGGAAACCAGTGCAGGCGGCAGCGGTCCCAGTGCTCCCAGAGCAGGCGCGTGTGCTTGGGCGGGGCGAAGCGGTCGGCGACGCCGCCGATGACCATGAGGCGCTCGTGGTCGATGGCGGGCTGCCAGGTCAGGGGCGAGTGCACCGCCAAGAGCTGACGGAGCTCGCAGATGGACCAGCCGCTGACCTTCATCAGCGCGTGGATCATGCTGCTGATGGGGTGCCACTCGAGCACCAGGTCGACCAAGCTGGTGACCGGGACGTTCGGCACGGCGAAGGCGAGGCGCGGCTCGACCGCGGCGGCCAGGGCGGAGGTGTAGCCGCCGAGGCTGACGCCGGTGACGCCGACCTGGGGCGAGCGGCGCTCCTCGAGCAGGTAGTCGACCAGCACGCGGAGGTCGCAGATCGCCTGGCCGAAGGCCTCGTTGAGCCGGTTGATGCCGCCGGCGAAGAAGCCGTGGCCCGAAAAGGGCGCGCTCAGCTCGCGGCGCTGGCCGTGAAAGGGCAGGGTCATCAACAAAATGTCATATCCCGCCTCGTAAAAAGCGGGCAGCGAGAAGAACCACTCGTTGAGCCAGTAGGGGTCGGCGGTGAAGCCGTGGATGGCGATGAGGGTCGGGCGCGGGGCGCCGTCGTGGGTCCAGTAGCGGGCGTGGGCGGTGCGGTTTCGGCGGAGCGACTCGTAGCGGGCGCGCTCACGCGGGTTGGCGGTCTGGTAGGGGCTTCGGAACTGGAGGTCCCAGCAGCTCCCGTCGGGGGGAGCGAAGTGCGGGCGGTGCGAGCGCGTGCGCTGGATCGCCATCCCCTTCGGAGGCGCTCGGAAAAAGAGCGCCGGGTCGCCGGCCTGCACCGCGTTGTTGTAGCAGGGCGCGTCCTCGACGGTCTCGCGCAGCCGCACCGGGCGATACCCGGAGGGGAGGGCGAGGGCGCCGATGGCGGTGGCTCCGATGGTGCGGAGCGTGAGGTCGCTCAGGGCGGTGGCGCCGACTTTGATCTTGTCGCGGGTGCAGAGGCGGAAGGGCTCGGTCTGGCGGTGGAAGTCGGGGGCGAGGCTGAACCACCAGGGAGGCGGCGGCGCCTCGGTGACCGGGGCGCGCCCTAGGGGCGCCTCCGCTTTGGAGTGATGGATGTTCGAGACAACCGCGAGCCTGACCATGGCGCCCTCCGGGGCTATACCGGCATCGATGTCGTCCGGGGACGCACATCCGAAGCGGTATGTCCACCATACGAACGGCCGGACCTCTCCGCCAATTGAGCACTATTATTTTATAGTGGTGGTTCGCGCAGCGCGCTCGGGTGAGCGTAGCGGTGAGACGACACGATGGAGGCGCAGGTGGCTGATTCTGCTGGGAGCTCGGGACGCTGCACCTGGGCTGGGACCGATCCGCTGTATGTGGCGTATCACGACGAGGAGTGGGGTGTTCCAGAACGGGACGATCGCGCGCTCTTCGAAAAGCTGACGCTGGACGGATTTCAGGCTGGGCTCGCGTGGATAACGATCCTGCGCAAGCGTGAGGCGTTTCGCGAGGCGTTTCGGGGCTTCGATCCGGTCGCGATGGCGCGGTGGGGCACGCCCGAGATCGAGCGGCTGCTGGGGGATGCGCGGATCGTGCGGCATCGGGGCAAGATCGAGGCGGCGATAGGCAACGCGCGGGCGTGGTGCGCGGTGATGGAGGCGCACCCGGGCGGATTCTCCGAGTTTCTTTGGGAGATGGTCGAGGGCGGGACGATGCGGGTGAACCGCTTCACGCACATGAGCGAGGTGCCGGCTGAGACCGCCGAGTCCAAGGCGATGTCGAAGCGGCTGAAGGCGCACGGCTTCAAGTTCGTGGGGCCGACCATTTGCTACGCGTTCATGCAGGCGGTCGGGATGGTCAACGACCACATGGTCGCGTGCCCGCGGCGTGGGGCGGTGGCGGCGATGGGCGGCGCTCGGCGCGAGGGTTAGCCGGGCGGCCGGGGGGCTCCGGCGAGCCAGCACTCGAGCTCGAGATCGACGCGAAAACCCTGGCAGAACAGCGGGTTGAGCTCGCAGTCGGGGGGGGCGTCGGCGGGCGTGATGAGGCAGGGGGTGCGGTTGGCGGACTGGAGGCCCGCGTCGAACCAGGCGTGCTTTTGCAGCGCGACGCTGAGGCTCATCGCGACGAGCCACGCGGCGATGTGGAGCCGGTTGTGGCGCAGGTCGAGGAGGTCGGCGGCGCGGGGCAGGCGGCGGGTGATGGCGGCGCCGAGGCGGTCGAACTGCGGCGCGAGGGCGTTGATGAAGGGGAGGGGCAGCACCTTGCCGTAGAAGTCGTTGAGGCCCGAGACGGTGAGGTAGTGGCCGGTGACGGCCATGGCGAGGCCGAAGGCGAAGCCGGAGCAGAGGCGGCCGGGGTTGGTGCGGGAGCAGGTCGAGGGGTCGGTCGCGAGGAGCACGAGGACGAGGAGCACCGGCGGCCAGCTCGGCATGAAGGTCGAGAAGTCAGCGAACTGATTGTGGGCGAAGATGCCGAGGGCGACGCCGGTGGAGATGAGGACGACGGGGATGCGGAGCTGGACGACGAGGGCGAGGGCGAGGAGGAGCTCGGCCATGTTCGGGGGGAGGGCGAACTCCATGGCGATGTCGGGGTCGCCGAGGGCGGGCCAGAGGAGGTTGATGGCGCCGAGGGTGGCGAGGCCGAGGCCGGAGGGGTTGAACATCGGGCGGCCGTCGCGGCGGAAGACGTAGCGCGAGGCGATGGCGATGGCGATGGGGAGGAAGTGGACGGCGGTTTCGGCGGGATGGAACTGGATGAAGAGGTTGGTGCTGAGGACGATGGGCAGCGGGCCGAAGGTGAGGTGCCAGCGGCGGGTGCGGGCCCAGGACAGGGAGAGATCGAGGGCGTAGGCGAAGAGGATCTGGAGGCCGATGACGGGGAGGTGGTGGCTCAGGGGCGGCCAGTAGAGGAGCCAGTAGGCGTAGATGACGACCTGGATGAGCGCGGGGATGACGTGGTTGAACTTCACCTCGGGGTCGATGCGGAGGCGGGAGAAGCGCAGCGCGAGGGCGATGGCGGCGAGGGCGGCGAAGAGGGCGAAGGGCCACAGGGGGCGGTCGGGGGCGTCGGTGGCGGCTGGGGGGGCGCGCGGGGGGGCGACGACGGCCCAGAAGTCGCCGTGGTCGTGGGCGATGATGTCGGCGCTGGCGCGGGCGAGGAGGCGCTCGACGATGGGGTCGGGGCGCGTCGGGTGGGAGAGCATGGGGAAGCTCGAGGAGCGGGCGGCGGTCGGGGGGGCGGCGTCCGGGTGGAGGAGCTCGAGGCTGCCGGCGGGCGAGCCGTCGGGGGCGAGGAGGTCGAAGCGGGCGTGGTCGGGGGCGATCGTGAGGCTGCCGAAGCGGTAGCCGCCTTCGAGCTCGGTCTGCCAGCCGGTCGTGGCGATGAGCGAGTGAAAGGCGCGATCGAGGCCGGGGCGCAGGACGGCGTCCGCGGGGATGGAGTCGGCGAAGGCGCGCGGCGCGAGCCCGCAGACGACGGAGGCTCCGGCGGCGAGGAGCAGCCGGCTGAACCTGGGGTGCATGGTCCGGCACTATCGGCGCCGCCGCGTGTCCGTGCCAGGGGAATCGACGGGCGGTGGCGGGTCCGGTGTTACCGGGGGGCATGGGCGAGCGCGAGGTCGGGCGGGTGGCGCGTCGAGGGCGGTGAATCGCTCGCGGGGAGGGGCGTGGCGGTCCCTCGATGGCGCGGGGAGCGGGGTGGCGACGGCGGGCTCGGTGGCGGGCGCCGGGAGCACGCCGGGGCCGGCGCAGCGCCTTGTCGGAGCCCGGCTGATGTGGTCAAGTCCTGCCCATGAATTCGCATCCGGGGACTCGCGAGATCGGCACTGGGGCGGCGGGTCGGCGCGCTCGCGGCAGGGGGCTGAGGGTCGGGCTGCTCGGCGTGGTGCTGTGGGTCGGCGCGAGCGCGGCGTGGGCAGGGGACGGGCGGTTCGTGGTCGAGCCGGGCGGTGAGGCCGGGCTGGTGCGGGCGCTGCGTGAGGGGGGCGAGGCGTGGCCGGCTGGGTACGCGCTGGGCGAGATTCGGGCGCTGCCTGGCGAGGTGCGCGTCGCGTTCCGCGGGCCGCGGGGTACGCAGGCGACGGTGCGCGCGCTGCACCCGAGCCTCGCGCCGGCGGGGGCTCTGCGCGCGGGCGGGGTGGCGTTGATCGGCGCGGACGGGGCGCCGCTGGCGCTGGTCGAAGCCGTGGCGGCGCGGCTGGGCGCTGAGCCCGTGGTGAGGTGGCGGGCGGTGGGGGAGGGCGGGGACGCGGCAGTGACCGCACCCGCTGGCGACGACGCCCCGAAAGCTGAGGCGGCGCCTATGGATCTGGGCCAATTGGTGACCCACTGGGAGCACCTGGTCGAGCGGGGCGAGCCGGAGGCGGCGCGGGCTGAGCTGGACGCGCTGGACTTCGGCCGCTTGTCCGGGCCGGTCGAGCGCCTGCTCGTCGCCTCGGTCTACGTGTTGGCGGGCGACCGCGCGAAGGCCGAGCGCATCGCGGCCGAGGTGAAGGACCCGGCGCTGGCGCCCGAGGTCGCCGCCATCGCGCGCCCCGACGTGACGCCGGGCGAGCTGCTGGGCGAGCGGCGCGGCGACGCGGCCTGCGCCATCGTCGGCGTGGCCGAGACCCTGCGCCGGGTGGGACGCGAGCAGGCCGAGGTGCCCTTTCTGCGCGCCGTGCTCGAGCGAGCCCCGAAGTGCGCGGCGGCCGCCGAGGGGTTGGCCCTGGCGCTCATCAAGGTGGGCGAGGGCGAGGAGGCGGTCGCCATCGCCACCGCGTCACTCAAGCACGACCCCACCAACGCCGCGCTTCAGATGGCGAGGATCTCAGCGCTTCAGCTCACCGGCAAGCTCACCGAGGCCATCGAGGGGCTCGAGCGGCTGGTCCGAAGTCCGCAGCGGCTGCCGGGCCACCTGGGGCTCCTGCTGGCGATGTACCTGCGCGAGCGGCGCGTTCAAGCGCGCTTGGACTACTGGATGGACGCGTCGGCGAAGGAGCCCGCCGACGTGGTCCCGCGCTTCATGGTCGGCGTGCTGCTGCACTACGAGAACCACTTCGCCGAGTCCGACACGTGGCTGCTGCCGCTCTTCGAGGAGATGCCAGGCGAGCCGCGCCTCTTCGTCTACCACGCGATGAACCAGTTCAACCTCGGCAACCCAGCGAAAACACGGGAACTTCTGGATATCGCCGCCGCGCTGCCGGTCGTCGATCCCGATGTGTATTACTGCCGGGCCGAGGTCACGCGGGACACCGACCGTGACCTCGCCATCGCGGATTTCCGCCGCTACCTGAACATCGTCAGCGGTCAGGCCAACACGAACCCGGTCAAAGAGGCGCGCGTCCAACAGATGCTGGCGTCCCTTGAGCGCTGCAAGGCAGACGGCACCGCGGTGTGTGATGGGCCGTGGGAGCACCCGCGCCTGCGTGGCTGGCACGCGCCGTGGGTGAAGCCGGTGCTGGCCGGGGCCGCGGCGGCGTTGCTCGCGACGGTGGCGCTGGTGCTGTGGCGGCGGCGACGTCAGCGGACGCCGGTCGCGCGGTGAGGCCGAGCGCCGCGTCGCTCGCGGTCATGGCGCTGTGCGTGGTCGGTGGGAGCTGGACACCGGCGGCGGGCGCGCCCGTGCTCGAGCCCGGACAGGACGTGCGGCTGCGGGAGGCGCTGGGTGCGGGCCGCGATTCGATCGATGGGGACTGGCGAATCGAGAGCTTCTCGGTCGTGGGCGATCGGGTCGACCTGGTGCTGGCGGGACCCGACGGTGCGGTCGCGACCGCGACGATTCGCGGCGAAGCGGGCACGACGGGGGCGGTCGCCACGCCGCTCGGCTGGGTCGCGGTGCCCGCCGCGCTCCCGCCGGCGGCGGCCGAGGCGCTCCTGGCCAAGCTGCGCGGCGCACCACGCCCGCTCCAGTGGAAGACGGCCCCACCGGCCGCGCGCCCTGTCGCCTCCTCGCCCGTCGCGCTCGACGCCGCCCGCGCCCAAGCGGCGCAGGCCGAGGTGAGCGCGCGTCTGGCCGCCCGCCGGGGCCTGGCCCCCGCCACGGTAGCCGCGCCCCTGGACCCCGCCGTTCGAAACGCGCTGGAGACGCTGGCCCGCGGCGACGCCGCCCAAGCCCGCGCCCTGCTCGACACCGGCGCCCGCGCGGCCCTGGCCTCGGGCGACGCGGCGCTGCCCCCCGGCGCGCTCTCCGTCTGGTTGGCGTCAGGCGGCGAGCCGGGGCTTCCCCCCCGCGCCCTCGCCGAGCGCTTCCCCGACGAACCCCGCGTCGCCGCGCTCATGTCCGAGGCCCTCCGCGCCGACGACGCCCTCGCCGCCGCGGCCGCCTGGGTCGCCCACGGCCTCACCCCGCCCCTGGACGACGCCCTGCACGTCAGCGAGGCCCCCGCCCACG
>CAZNZH010000340.1:0-6441 GCA_964577445.1 uncultured Myxococcales bacterium | reverse complement strand
GGGCCGCCAGCTCCTTCTCGCGCGATGTCGGTTTGTGGCTCACAGGAAGTGTAGACCATGATCGGATCCACGCGTCCAGTTCCCCGCGATTACCCAGCGCGATGTCGGCCACTGCCAGCCACTGCCATCCCGGACACTCCCGATGAACGGTTGCAATCGAAAATCGTCGTGGGGATGACGGTTACAGCAACGGGATCTCGGGCTGGTCTGCTGCGGTGCACACGGCCGCCAGGGGACATGGTCTGAGGTTTCTTCGGAGCGGACCAAGCGGCGGCGGGGGGGGCCGGGTGGTCCTTCGGGCGGGATGTGGCTGTATCGGTTACACATGTTGCGAAGGCCTATGACAGTGCGAATCGCGAGATGCGAATGGAGTGAAACGACTCGATCCCGACTGTAGGAGGTAACGAGGCTGCAACCGATTGGTGCGGCGCAGCATGGTGCGTCATGGGGCGTTCGCGCAATCTGAAAGCGCGCCTGCCGGCGGAGCTTGCATGCCCTACTCGCACAGCGATTTGCTCGATCACGATTTCAGTCCTCGCGGGCCCGCGGGGAACGATCTATGCTCCCCGCTGCGAGGAGGCGGCGGCCTTACACGGGCCGCTGTTTTTCCTCGCGGTTTTCAGCCTGCAAGCGAGCTTTTGCTCGCGGGCTGGCATGGATACGGGGCGGCCACGCGCTCGTGGTCGATTCCCTAGCAATGAGCGCCACAGGAGAGAGCGATGAGTGATTCGACCGATATTCAGGCCGCACAGCCGGCGTTGCAGCTCAACGGGCCCGTCCCGGACTTCAAGGCGAAGTCCACCGCGGGTGAGATCCACCTGTCGGAGTGGGAGAAGGGCAAGTGGGTGATCCTCTTCTCGCACCCGGCCGACTTCACGCCGGTGTGCACCACCGAGTTCGTGGCGTTTGCCAAGCTCCAGGATGAGCTGACCAAGCGCAACGTCGCGCTGCTCGGCAACTCCGTCGACAGCATCTACAGCCACATCGCGTGGATTCGCAACATCAAGCAGAACTTCGGCGTGGACATCCGCTTCCCGGTCATCGCCGACCTCGACATGAAGGTGTCGAAGGCCTACGGGATGATCCACGCGGCCAGCTCCGACACGGCGGCGGTCCGCGCGGTGTTCTTCATCGACCCCAAGCGCAACCTGCGGGCGATGATCTACTACCCGCTCAACGTCGGCCGGAACTTCGACGAGGTGCTGCGCGTGGTCGACGCCCTGCAGACCGCCGACAAGCACGGCGTGGCCTGCCCGGCGAACTGGAAGCCCGGCGACAAGGTCATCGTGCCGCCGCCCGGGACGGCCGCGGAGGCCGAGAAGCGGATGGGCCAGGCGGAGTTTGAGGTCACGGACTGGTACTTCTCGACGAAGTCCCTCTGACCGAGACGTCGGTGTGACACGCGCGGACGTCGCCAGCGGGCGGCGTCCGCGCTCCTCGGCGCGCGGGGTGGGCGGTCAGAGCTCGGCGCTGAGGCGCTCCACGAGGGCGCGACCCGCTGGGGTCAGGCCGTCCGCTCGTGTCAGGATCTCGGCCGTCTCGCGGGCGGTGTCTTCGAGCGGCGGCAGGCGCCCCGCGGCCGAATCGGCCCACGGCGTGTCGGCCAGCGCGCGCAGCCAGCACACCACGCGCACCTCGGCGTGCAGACCGACGAGGAGCGCGCGGCCCGGGCGCGGGTCGGGCCGCCACGGGACCGTAAAGCGCGGCGGGTCGGGGGCCTCGACCAGCGGGTGCGCGTCGTCGACCAGCCGAAGCTTGGCGTAGCTGGCTTCGCGCAGCACAAGCTCGGCCACCTCGAGCGTGTCTTCGGGCGCCGGCATCCAGATGCAGCCGCGCAGCTCCGGGCGGGCCGCTGGACGAGAGCCGGCCAGCCTGGGTGCTGTGGCCACCACGACCGGGCACAGCGCCGCGGCCTCGGCCACCGCGCGGGGGGCGGTGTCGGTCAGGAGCTTGAGGCCAGCCGCCAACGGCTTGACCGCGGCGAGGGACTCAGCGCCGGTCAGGGGGCGCACCGCGGGGGTCCGGCCGCCTTCGGCCGCGCCGTCCGCCAGCTCAAAGGGGCCGACCCGGAGCGCTGCGCGGGTGTGGGTGACGAGCCCACCTTTGCGCACCTGGACGCGCAGCGCGCGAGCCGGCGGGCCTTGCAGCATCCGACCGTCGGTGGGGATGCGGGCCAGACCGGTCGCGCCGAGCATCAGCGGTAGATCGAGGTCGCCGCCCTCTCGCATGGCGACGGCGACCGCGAACCGGGGCAGCAACGCCAGCACCGCCTGGAGCCTGGCGTCTTGGTCGGCGGCGCTGAGGGCGTCTTCGACCCCGGCGGTCCAGCGCGCCAGCGCGGGGTCGCGGGCCAAGACCTCGCGCGTCTGCGGTGCGGCGCGCAGGACCAGCCGAGCGATGGCCACGAGGCCGGCGCGCTTGGCCGTCGCCGGCGCCGCCTCGTGTACCGCCCGCACGGCGCTCGCGAAGCGATCGAAGAGCGCGGGCATCCAGAGTCTCGCGATGTGCTCGCGCGCGGTCGCGGCGTCCCAGAACTCCAACGCCTCATCCGCGCCCGTGGCCGCGACGGCGCTCATGGGGCCGGTGCGGGATCCGGCGCCGCGGGTTGGGTGGGGTCGGCGTCTGAGGCGACCCGGCCGACGTCGCCGCGCGCCACGCCCACCAGCACCGGGCCAGCCGGCCGCGACTCGTAAACGAACGCCGCCGCCTCGCCGCTGACCACCGCGACCTTGCTCGTGGCCCGAGTCGAGTCCGCGTCGGCGTTGACCTGGGCGAGCGCCGCCGCCACCCAGTGGCCGTCGGCCCAGATATCCTCTGCGGAGTATGTCCCCGTCTGGACCCCGTCGTCGCGCAGCCACACGAAGGGCGCCATCCCCGCGCGGGCCCGGTCCTCGTCGCGCGAGAGCAGCGCCTTTTTGAGCGCCTCGTGCGCGGCGGCGAAGGTGGGGGCCGACGTCATCTCGCAGGCCCCCGAGTCGAGGGCCGACTCGCCGACCACATGCCACGGCGGGACCACGCCGTCCTCCCCTGTCAGCGCGCGCTGCACGACCAGCTCGCGGCGCGTCTCGAGGCACTCGGCGCCCGCGGCGGCCCGCTCCTGAAACTGAAAAAACACGGTGAGCGATGGCCCCGCGTCGAAGCGCGCCTCGACCGCGCCGAACGTCACGCTCGACGGCCCTGACACCGGCGGCTTACGCGCCGCCGCCCACTCCGCGCGGCCCGGCGCCCCGTCCACCCCCGGCAGCGAGGACCCGATAAAGCGCTCGTCGAGCAGCGCCGTGAACCCGGCGGCGTCGCCGGCTTGTAGCGACCTGAGCCACGGGCCGGCGACCAGCTTCCAGGCGTCGCGCAGCGCCTCCGCGTTGGGGTTTTCGGCGGGCGGCGCCACGCTCAGAACGTCGCGGTCTACCAGCTTGGCGGCCGGCGCACGCTCGCCGGTGGGCACCTCGGGCTCAGCACCGCTCGCCCCGGTCTCGATGCCGGCTCGCTCGCGGCGCGGCGCCCCCGCCGGACCCGGCAGCGGCTGGTCCGCGCCCGCCGGTGCGCCTGCCTTCTCGGCCAGGTCTGGCGCGGGCGCAGCCGCGTCCTTCTTACACCCGGTCCCCAGCGCCAAAACCGTCGCGATCATCAGGGTAAAACACCGCATTTCCCGCCTCCGCGCCTGCCTGAAGACCTTCGACCGCTTGCCCGTCGCCGTCAAGGGTGCGCGGGCTCGGCGCCGGCCTCGCTGCCCCTGTCCAGGCCCGTGACTTGAGGGCCCCGCTGGTGTAGACCCTCGCGCACCGAGGGATCGGGGAGGGCTAGATGGGATTGACGTACCGCGGCGCCGGGGTGGACATCGACGCCGGAAACGAGATGGTGCGGCGTATCGGGCCGCTCGCGCGCGCCACGCGCCGTGCGGGCGTGATTTCGGACATCGGCGGCTTCGGCGGCCTCTTCCGTATGGCCGACGCCGGCTACAGAGACCCCGTCCTCGTCAGCGGCACCGACGGCGTCGGCACGAAGCTCGACATCGCCGTGGCGACCGGCTTCCACGACACCATCGGCATCGACCTCGTCGCCATGTGCGTCAACGACGTGCTCACGTCGGGTGCCGAGCCGCTGTTCTTCCTCGACTACTTCGCCACGGGTCGCCTCGACCCCAGCGTCGGCGAGGCGGTGGTGCGCGGCATCGCCGAGGGTTGCCAACAGGCGGGCTGCGCGCTCTTGGGCGGCGAGACGGCCGAGCTTCCCGGCATGTACGCCGACGGCGTCTACGACCTCGCCGGCTTCGTCGTCGGCGCCGTCGAGCGCGACGCCATCTTGGGTCCCGACCGCGTCGTCGCCGGGGACGTGCTCCTCGGCCTCCCCTCGAGCGGGCTTCATTCTAATGGTTATAGCCTCGCCCGTAAGGCGCTGCTCGAGGTCCGCGGGCTGGCGCTCGACTCGCGACCCGAGCCCCTCCCCGCGACCCTCGGCGAGGCGATGCTCACCCCGACCCGCATCTACGTCCGCCCGGTCCTAGCCGCCCTGAGAGCCGTGCCAGGCGCCATTCACGCCATGTCCCACATCACCGGCGGCGGCCTCACCGAGAACATCCCCCGCGTCCTGCCCGAGGGCCTCAAGCCCCACCTGCGCTTCGGCGCCTGGCCCGAGCCGCCGATTTACGCGCTGCTGAGGCAGTGCGACATCGCCGAAGACGAGCTGCGCCGGACCTTCAACCTCGGCCTGGGCCTGGTCATGGTCGTGGACGCCGCTCAGGTCGACGCGGTCTCGGCCTGCCTTCGCGACGGCGGCGAGACCCCCATCGTCGTCGGCGAGGTCGCTCCGTGACTCGCTTCGCGGTCCTCATCAGCAACCGCGGCACCAACCTGAAGGCCATCCTCGACTTCTGGGCCAACCCGCCCCTGAGCTACCCGGCCCACCTCAGCACGCCGGCGCTCGTCGTCTCCAACCGCCCCGACGCCGGCGGCCTCGACTACGCCCGCGAGGCCGGAGTGCCGGCCGAAGTCGTCGATCACAAAGCGTTCGCCGACCGCGCGGCCTTCGAAGAGGCCCTGGACTCGGTGCTCCGCCGCCACCAGATCCAGTGGCTGGTCCTCGCGGGCTTCATGCGCGTGCTCACCCCCGACTTCGTCCGGCGCTGGCGGGGCCGCATGATCAACACCCACCCGGCGCTGCTGCCGGCCTTCCCCGGGCCCCGTGGCCCCGCCGACGCCATCGCCGCCGGCGTGAAGATCTCGGGCTGCACCATCCACTTCGTCGATGAGGGCGTCGACACCGGCCCGATCATCGCCCAGGTCGCCGTCCCGGTCATCGACACCGACACCGCGGAGGTCCTCGCGTCGCGCATCCGCCGCGTCGAGCACCGCATCTACCCGAAGGTCATCGCCAAGGTGCTCGCCGGCCAGTTCCACATGGTGGGGCGCGTCGTCCACCTACAAGGCGGCGGCCCGTAGTGGCCAGCGGCAACCGGCTGGCCGCGACCTACCACGTCTTGGTGGTAGGCTCCGACCTCGGCGGCCTGATGTACGCCGCGCTCGCCGCCCGCGCCGGCTACCGCGTCGGCGTGCTGGGTCACGGCTCGCGCTCCAACGTCTACCGGCACCAAGGCCACCTCTTCCTCCGCGAGCCCGAGCGCTTCTACGGGTTCGCGACCTCACCCATCGTCAGCCGCGTCTTCGGCGAGCTGTCCATGGGCATGGAGATGAAGAACCGCCCGAGATCCCTCGACCCCACGCTTCAGCTCGTCATGCCCGACCGCCGCCTCGACGTCACCCGCGCGCCCGACCGCTGGCGCCGGGAGCTCGAGCGCGAGCTGTCCGACGACGGCGAGACGATGCTCGCGTTCGAGCAGTGGGCGCAGGAGCACACGACGGCCAGCGATCCGGCGCTCGGCAGCGACATCGCGCTGCCTCCGACCGGGCTCGGCGCCGCCCAACGCTTTCGCCGCGCCTTCGGCCATTGCCTCGATCTCGTCGAGGGCCATGGGAGCACCGACCCGCTGTCTCGCAGCCAGGACGGCGGCGTCGCCCGCGCGCTGGTCCACGGCGCCGTCGGCCACCTGGTCAGCCTGACGCCGCGCCCGCTGCCTCCCCTCGCCACGGCTCGCCTCTGGACGCACCTGCGCGCCGGTCTTCAGCGCGTCCCCGGTGGCCTGGACGGCATGCGCGACCTCTTCGTCGCCAAGCTCAAGGAGCAGTGCGGCGACCACCGCCCGGACGCCGTGGTCGAGCGCGTCATCATGCGCCGCGGTCGCGCCGTCGAGGTCGTCTTGGCCGACCGCGGTGAGCGCCTGGGCTGCGCCCTGCTCGTCGCCAACACCGACCCGCGCCGCTTCGCCCACCTCATCCCCGCCGACGGCCGCCGCGACGGATTTCACGGCGACCTCTCGTCGCAGGAGCCCATCGCGTGGCGCCTGACGGTCAACATCGCCGTCGACCCGGCCATCATCCCCGCCGG
>CAZNZH010000339.1:0-6448 GCA_964577445.1 uncultured Myxococcales bacterium | reverse complement strand
CTCCGGCGCCATGTAGAGCGGTGTACCGGCCTCCTCGACGCCGACGGAGCTGGGGAGACCTTGGCGCGGTCCGGCCGGTCGGGCTTGCCCGAAGTCGATGAGCTTGGCCTGAAGCTCGCCCTTCGAACTGCGCCGGACCAAGACGTTCGCGGGTTTGATGTCGCAGTGGAGGATGCGTTGCTCGTGGAGCTGCGCGATGACGGAGGTGAGCTGGGACGCGAGGCCGATGGCTTGGCGCCAGTCGATGGCCTCGCCCGCGCGAAACATCGCCTCCAGGGAGACGCCGTCCACGTACTCCATCGCGACGTAGTAGCGGCCGTCCTTGAGGCGACCGGTTCGGAAGACGCGCACGATGGCCCGGTCACGGACGGCTTGGGAGAAGCGGGCCTCCCGCCAAAGTGGATTGAGCGCCTGGCCGTCCAAGAGGAGGCGTTGTTCGACCGCCTCCATGACCTTGAGCGCGACCGTGCGCCCGCCCGCTGCGGGCTCGGTAGCTCGGAACACGCGCGTGGCGAGGCTGCGCGCGATCTCGGCCTCGACGACGAAGCCCTCGACCGTCGTACCGACGAGATCTGCGGCGGGCGAAGCGCTGGTGGGAGGAGGCGGCACGGCGTCCATGGCTGTGGCTGAATCGACGGCGAGAGCATAGCGCAGGCGACCGTTGGATGCGCAGTCTGGAAGATCTTCGGCGGCGTCAGGTGGGTTGACCTTGGCGCGGCTGGTTTGAGGCCGCGCTGATGGGGATGTATCCGTTGCCAAGGTGGCGTATTTGTTTTGAATAGACGATTATACCTCGACACCCTCGGGCCGCGCGGAGTCGCCGATGAACCGACCGAACTGGACCGCAACAGCGGGTTGGCTGACAGCCGGCGTGATCGTCGCGCTCACCACCGGTTGCGAGCCGCTGACGCAGCAGGAGGCCCGGGTCGCGGTGGAGGAGGTCAAGCTGGCCACCGAGGCGGGCGAGCTGGTCGGCGCGACCGTGGAGTTGTCTACGGATTTCACGATCGGTGAGGGCATCGAGCGCGCCGCAGAGACCCTGGCCGAGTTCGCCAAGAGCCAGGTGCCCTGCTCCGCGATCACCGTGGCGCCCGGCCGGGTCACGGTGGATTTCGGGAGCCTCGGCGACCTCTGCACTTTTCAGGGGCGCACCTACGCCGGGGAGATCCAGTGGACCGTGGAGAGCGCCACGCCGGGCCTCATCGTGGTGAAGCACCGGTGGATCGGGTTTCGCAATGAGCGGGCGCAGGTCGACGGCACGGCGACGGTGACGTGGGATCTTGGGGCCGCGACCCGCCGCGTGATTTACGACGCCGTGTGGAAGGTCGACGGGCGCGAGCTCACGGGCGACGGCGAGCTGACGCAGTCGCTGCTCGAGCCCGCGAGCGGCATCGCGGCGGGCATCCGCATCGACGGTTCGCGCGCCTGGACCAGCGTGACCGGGCGCTGGGACCTCGCCATCCAGTCCGTGGGCGTTCGCTGGAGTGACCCGGTGCCGGAGAGCGGGCGCTACGTCCTGACGACCCCGCAGGATAAGACGCTCACGCTGAGCTTTTCCCGCGTCGACGAGAACACGATCGAGGTGACCGCGAAAAACGCTGGCCGCACCTACAGGTTCATCGTCCACCGGCTCGGGTTCATCACGGCCAGGTGACCGGCGGGCGACTCGGGGCGAGCAGGTGACGTTCCGCGGCGGGCTTGCCGAGCGACTGCGCACCGCGTGAATGGTAGCGGGGCGCATGAAGGCGGGCGTCACCGGCGAGCCGATGACGGCGTGGGCCAGGCGCGTGGTCTTTCGCGGGCGACACCCTGTCAGCGGCAGCCCTGCACGCGGTCTTTGTCGGTCTCGATGAACACGCCGATCGTGCACTTTGTGACGTAGGTGCCCGTCTGGCCGCACTCCGGAACGGTGCCCGCCCATCCCAGCTTGCACGAGATGATGTTGCCGTTGCCCTTGGCCTCGTACTGCTTGGTCTCGACGCCGTCGCAGTTGTAGTCGAAGGCCGGCTGAAGGCCCGGGTCCGCGCGCTCCTCCCCGAAGTACCTGGTCTGCCCCGGGAACACGTCGCCGTCGTCGTCATCGCAGTCGCTGGACTTCAGCGCGGTGTAGTCACCGTCTGCGGCGCACAGACACAGGCCGCTGTTTCCGAATCCGTCGCCGTCCGTGTCCAGGTAGTACAGCTTGCAGCCGACGGCACCCTCCTCGCCGATCTTGCCGTCGCAGTCGTCGTCGACCCCGCTGGCGCAGTGCTCAAGCGTGTCGTCGCCCAGAGAGCAGACCGCGACGCCGTCCTCACAGATGACCACGTCGTCCAGGCACCTGTCGCTGTCCGCGCCGTCGCAGGCGGCCCCCACCGGCTTGCCCGTGGCCGTCACGAGGCCCTCGTCGGTCTTGCCGTCGCAGTCGTCGTCCTTGCCGTTGCAGACCTCGGCTTTGGGCTCCGCCGCATCGCACACGAACCCGTCCACGCCCTTGCAGACCGCGGTGCCCTTACAGGTGCCGAAGCCGTTCGCCTTGTCGCAGGGCTGACTGACCAGCCCCTCGTCGGTCTGCCCGTTGCAGTTGTTATCGATGCCGTCGCAGCGCTCGACCGCGCCGCTCCACGCCGCGTTCTGGGTGTCGTCGCAGTCATCCGCCGCGGTCGCCGTGAACTTGCCGGTCGCTGTGCACGCGCACGCGGGCTGGCTCGGGTCGCCGTGGCCGTCGCCGTCGCCGTCTTGGTAGAAGGTCTTGCAGCCCTCGCCGATGTCCGTCGGCGAACACTCCTCCCCGGCCCCCGGGCACAGCTCCGCCTTGCAACTGCATCCCTGCTTCTGGCCGTCGTAGATGCCGGTGCACACCCCCGCGGCGTCGCAGGTCGGCGAGTCGATGCAGGCGTCCGTGGTCGAGCACGACGCGCCCTCCAAGATGGACTTGTGGCACTTACCCTCGACGCACACGCCGGTGGTGCAGGCGCCATCGAGCCCGGAGCAGCTCAGCGCGTCCCCCTTACAGCCGCCCGGCTGGCATCGATCGTTGCGGGTGCACGCGTCCCCGTCGTCGCAGGGCCCCGGCTTGACGGCCTGTGTGCACATCGGCAACTGGGTCTGCGCGCTCACGTCGGCGCAACAGCGCACGTATGCCGTCGCCGCCTTCAACGTGCACTGAGACACGACCTGGCCGAACCCCGACGAGCCGCCGGCCTGGGTCATCGCCGAGTTGGTACCGCACGCGGTCGAGGTCCAGACCCGCTCAGCGTCGTAGTTGCAGCCGGTTTGGGCCGCCTCGTTGCCGGTCAGCTCCGTCCAGGTGCAGAGTCGCGCGCCGCTCGCTTCGCAGAACGCGCGCGCCTGGGCGAACGTCTTCAAGCCCGAACACGCTGGGACCTCGCTGGCGCCACACACATCCGCGCTGCCCAGACCGGGCAACCAGCCCAACTGAGCGCATGTCTTCACGCTGCCCGCCGTCGGTTGGCAAAGCGTCAGCACGCAGGTGTCGGTGCTCGCTGTTCCGCACGCGTCCGCCCGGGCCTGCCGCAAGCAGCCGGCGGCCGGGTCGCAGGTGTCCGCGGTGCAGGCGTCCCCATCGTCGCAGTTGCGCACCGTGCCGCCCTTGCACACCCCCACGGCCGGGCCCGCGGCCGCTTGGCAGGTCTCGCCCACCGTGCACTCGTTGTCGTCGTCGCACGGCGCGATGTTGAGAGTGTAGTCGCAGCCGCTGGCCGAATTACAGGCGTCACTGGTGCATGGGTTGTCGTCGTCGCACGAGACCTGCATCCCCGCCGTGCACACGCCGGCCACACACTCTTCGTCGATGGTGCAGGCGTCGCCGTCGTCGCACGCGCCCGCCACGTCCTGATACTCGCAGGTCCCGGAGTTGCAGACGTCGGACGTGCACTCGTTGCCGTCGTCGCAGTCTCCGTCGGCGCCGCAGTCGCACGGGTCGGTCGCGACGCACGTCGAGCCGGCGCATGTGCCGACGCCGTTACATCCCGCGGCGGCCGTGCAGGTCGCGCCGTCGTCGGGGCTGTTCGTGCACTGGCCGGTGTTCGGGTTGCAGGTGTCCAGCGTGCAGGGGTTGGAGTCGTCGCAGGTCCCGGCCTTGCCCTTGCACACCCCCCCGGCGCAAGCGTCTCCGCTCGTGCAGGGGTCGCCGTCGTCGCACGGGACGCCGCTGAGCAGCCTGGGGAGGCACCCCGACCCGGGCTGGCAGACGTTGGGCTTGCAGGGGTCGCCGCTCTCCGAGCAGGTGACCGGCACCCCCACGCACTCACCCTCGACGCACATCCCGACCGGCTGTGCGCACGGCCCCGCGAAGTCGCACGCCACGTCCTCGATCGGCTCGTGCATGCACTCGCCCGTGCCCTCCTCGCAGAAGTCGTCCGTGCACGGGTTTGTGTCGTCGCAGTCGGGCGCGGCGCCGCCTGTGCAGACCCCCTCTTGGCATGTGTCCCCCACGGTGCAGGGTGTGCCGTCGTCACACGGCAGGGCGTTGTCCGGGACGTGCAGGCAGCCCAGGGCCGAGTCGCACTGGTCGCGAGTGCACGGATTTCCGTCGTCGCAGGCGGTCAAGTCGAAGGGGTCACACTTCGTGCCGCCGTCGCTGTCCGCGTCGCCGTCGGCTTGCACGTCCACGTCGGGGCTGGAGTCCGTCGCCGTGTCCCCGCCGGTGTCGGCCCCGCCGTCGCCCTCGCCGTCGCCGTCCGGCCCGCCGTCGGTGCTCCCGTCGGCGCCGTCCACCTCGCCGTTGCCGTCGTCCCGTGAGTCCGCGTCCGTCCGTTCCGTCCCGTCCGCGTCCGCCAGGTCGATCCCCGTGTCCCCCGACACGTCGGCCACCCCGTCGGCGATCACGTCGCCGGCCCCATCGACCTCGCTCGGCGCCTTCCGCTCCACGCTGATGCAGCCGCCGAAGCCCGCCGCGACCAGTCCGGTCGCCAGCACCAGAACACGCGCGCGCAGGGATGTGGTCTTCATGAGTCCGAGCCTGCCACCGCTCGCGTCTCGCCTCAAGCCGCACCGACCACGGAAATCCTTGCGGCGCGCTCCGCCGCCGCTCCATCATGCGCGCTCCGTCGCCCCCCGGAGGATCCGTGCGAAGCCCCCGCGACCGTCCCCTCCGCCCGTGGGAGATATTCGGCCTGTGGCCCCTCGCCCCTGCGCTGCGGCAGTGCTGGACCGCCATCGCCGGCGACCGCCTGGCCCCGCCTACGCGTTTCGGGCCATCGTCCCTCGCCATCCTCATGCCTCGGCTCGCGCTGCCGCTCTGGCTCGGCCGGCGCCGCCCAGACCGTCGAATCGTCATATCGCAGTTGTTCAATCGCGCGCCCGCACCCCCGGGCGCAGGCTACAGCGTGCGCTCGACCTACGCCCGCGACTACCGCGGCAAGCGCCTGTCCTACGACGGGCACGTCGGCACCGACTTCGCGGTCCCCCCCGGCACGGTCGTCGTCGCCGCGGCCGCCGGCACCGTACGCAGCGTCCGCACCGACATGCAGCGCGGCGGCCTCAAGGTCTGCATCGATCACGGTGGCGGCCTGTTGACGATGTCCAACCACCTCGGCCGCGCCCTGGTCTCTCCGGGCCAGCGGGTCGCGCGCGGCGAAGAGGTCGCGCTCTCGGGCATGTCGGGCGTGGATGGCATCCTCTTCTTCCCGTGGTTGGCGCCCCACGTTCACTACACCGTGCTCCTCGATGGCGCGGCGGTCTGCCCCTTCGCGGCGGATGGAGAGCCCGCGCTGTGGCGGTCGGGCAATCGACCCGTCCCAAACGCCGGCATCCCCGCCGCCGAAGAGCCCCCGAACCCCTTCGTCGAGGCCCGCCTCCGCAGGGCGAGCACCTATTGCATCGACCCTGAGCTCCGAGCGCGCCTCGAGCGCATCGACGACCCCGCCCAGCTCGCGACCGACCTGTCCATCGCGCGCCTTCAGCAGGGGTTCCTGTTCGCCGAGCACCCGCCGCTGGTCGACGCGCCGACCCCGCGCACGCCGCGCCTGGACCTGCCGTTCCGCGCCTCGGACTGGGCCGGCGTCGTCTACGCAGACGAGCTCTGACGGTCGCCCGAGGCCGGCTAGCGCGCCGGCCGCTTTCGCTGGGCGAACCACTCGCGATAGCGCTCCATCTTGCGCCGCTGCTCCGCGGGGGCGTGGGCGCGGCAGGGCGCGCGCTCCTCGGAGCCCTCCGGCGCGCCCCAGCGTATCTCCACGCAATCATTGGGATTATACGCCATCTCAAGGGCCTTGACCCGCCGCACGAGCTCGGCCAGCGTCAGCTTCCACGGGGTCCCGTCGCTGCGCGTGTAGGTCAGGCTGTGGGCCTCGAGCGCCTGATCCAGATGCGCCCGCAGGGCCTCCACCTCGCGCTCCGCGTCCGACCCGGCCTTCACCCCGTAGCTCGCCGGCCGCCGCGCGACGGCGTCGCCAAAGCCCATGACGGTGTCGATGGCGATGAGCAGGCGCATGTCCCGCGAGGG
>CAZNZH010000338.1:0-6464 GCA_964577445.1 uncultured Myxococcales bacterium | reverse complement strand
CCAAGATGACGCTGTGGCGGAGCACCGGGCTGCCGGTGACCGCGTTCATGTAGACGCCGCCGGAGCCGAAGCCGCGCAGCAGCAGATTCTCCAACGTCCCGCCCGCGCCGCCCTCGAAGTTCAGCGCCCAGGCCAGGCCGTCGCGCATCTCGCCGGGCCCATACACGTTGCTGGACTTGGTCACCCCACGGACCCCCGTGTGGGCGTTGGCGATGAGGAACCCCTTCATGATCACCGACGCGCCGCTGTCCAACACCACCCCGTACCAATCCTGCGTGCTCGGCATGGCCGCCTCGGAGCTGACGAGCTGCACCTGCGCGGCCGTCCCGTCGATCCACAGCTCGTCGACGACCCGCAGCTCGCTCCGAGCCGCGCTGACACCGCCGCCCATGAGGTCCGCGTTCGCCGCGAACCGCACGATGGCGCCGGGCTCGATGGTCAGGCGCGCGGGCGTCGCGCTGCACTTGTTGTCGACGATGAGGTCACCCGGGATGTCATAGGGCGAGCCCGCCGCCGTCAGCGTGAGGTCGCCGTGCAGATACCCGGTCAGCTTGCCCGTCGGGTCGCCGACGTAGACGCCCGCGCCGGCCGCGTCGACGCCGTTGGTGGCCGCGCAGCGCAGCGGCGACCGATCCGTAGGCGTGTAGTCGCCGTTCGCCGGATCCTTATAGAGCGGGTTGTAATCGAAGTTCGACCCGCCGTCGCTGTAGACGACGTAGGCGTTCTTCGGCGACCCGTTGCCCCACACATCGGAGCGAGTGACGACCGCCGCCAGGTAGTAGCTCGACGAGCTGCCGTTATTCCCGTAAAAGCCGTGCAACCCGTTGCCCGTCACCGCGCACGACGTGAGGTTCGCTTGGACCGTCCCGCTGACGGTGGCGAAGTCGTAGCCCTCGACGCCGTGGGCCGCGTTATCGGCGATGGTGCAGTGCGACGCGTAGAGGACCACGCTGCCCGACGCGTCTTTTCGCAGGTACACACCGCTGTCGCCATTTGCGTACAGGAAGCTCTGCTTCATGGTGATGCTGCGCTGGACAGTGTCGGTGCTCTGCAGCCACAGGCCGTGATGCACGTTGTGGTGGGCGCGCAGCGCCTCGATGCTGGGGACGCTGTCGATGGCCTGCACCCCGTAGTCGTTGTGATGCGCGTCGACGTTCTGGACCGTCGGGCTCCCGCCCTCGATGTAGACGCCGACGGTGTTGTCGTGGGTGTCGATGTTCTTGACGATGTGCGACGAGCCCTCCACGCGCACGCCGTAGGTCGCGAAGCTCAGCTCGGCCTCGCTGACGTTGGTCGCGTGGGCGTCCGCCGCCACCACCACGCCGTACCAGTCGCCCTTCGCAGGCACGGCCTCATTGGAGGTCACCTTCACCGGCAGAAACGAGATGCCGTCCATCTCCAAGATGCCGTGGTTGACGAGCTCGACCCGGTTGACGCTCGCGCCGCCGCCCATGGTGTCGCCCTTGTTCATCTTCAGCACCACGCCCGGCACCGTGGTGATCTTGGCGGGCACGTCGTCGGCCGGGTCGTCGGGCTTCAGGCCCGAGCCCGGGATCTTCCGCCCGGTGATGACGATGTCGCCGTCGATGACGTAGGTGCCGGGGTTGAATTGAAAGTTTTCCCAGTAAAATCCGATATATCCTGGGGTCTTGGCGCCGGCGAATGGGAACGCGCCGATGGTCCCGTCGGCCCCGTCGGAGTAGCGGAGCGGCGAGCGGTGGGTCGGCTGGTAGTCGCGCGCGTCCGGGTCGACGAAGAGCGGATTGTACGACAGCGCCCCCGTCGACCCGCCGCCGCTGACGTACGAGTTCTTGGCGCCCTGGTTTCCCCAGATGTTGGTATAGGACCAGGTGACCGACGGGTAGTAGGTCGACGACGAGCTGTTCGCGCCGAAGAAGGCGTAGCCGCCGCAGCTCGCGATGACCGACGCGGTCACGCCGATGCTGAGGGTGCCGGTGCTTGAGCCGCTGTCGAAGCCGTAGAAGGCGTCGCCGGTGACGTGGGCGATGGTCGAGTGGTCGACGGTGAGCGAGACGTTGGCCGACGAGGGCTTTTCGATGTGAAAGGCCCGGTACACGTCGTGGATGATGGCGCGCGTGAACGCGTTGGCGTCGCCCGCCACCGAGCGGCGGATGTGCACGCCGCTGCCGGTGATGTGATGGAGGTGGAGGTCCGTCGCACCCGCGGCGGCGTCGACGATATAGAAGCCGCGGTCGGCGTCGTGGACGTGGAAATCGGTGAAGGTCGGGGCTCCCGATTCGACGTAGACGCAGTGATCGCACGCGGTGAGCTCGACGTTGGAGAGCTCGAGCGTCGAGCCTTCAAGCCAGAGCCCGCGGCTGGCGTCGCGGATCGTGACCTCGCCGAGGTCCAGCGCCGCGGGTGCGGCCCCCACATGGATGCCGTACCAATCCTCGTCGGTGGGCTCCGCCGCGGCCGAGCCGAACGTGATGCGGCTGCCGGCCGTCCCCTGGGCGATGAGGGCCCCGCGCACGTCGAGCTCCGCGCGAGCCTTCGACGTGCCGTGACGAACCAGGTCGCCCACCGCGAAGCGCACCGCGCTGCCGGCGGCGACCGTGAGCGTGACGCCCGGCATGACGACCACGTCGCCGTCGACGTCCACGGTCGCGCCGGACCATGCGGCGTTTTCCCAGTAAAAACCGTGCCTTCCAGGCGTGACAACGGGGCTCGCCGGGTCGTAGGGGACCGCGCCGATGGTCCCGCCGTCGGACGCGCTGTTGCGCAGCGGAGAGCGCGTGGTGGGCCGGAAATCCGCGCCGGGGGTGAGATTGGCGAAGAGCGGGTCGGCGAGCACGCTCCCCGCGGTCGACCCCACGATGAGCGAGGTTCCAACGGACAAGTCGCCGATGACGGAGTTGGTGTAGGAGACGTTGGCGTAATAGGTCTGCGAGGAGGTGTTGCCGCTCTGAAACGTCTTGGTCGAGCCATTGCTGACCGAGTCGACGAGGTTCACCGTGGCCGTGCCGCTGCTGCTGCCCAAGTCGTAGACGAGGATGGCGGCCTTGCCGTTGTTGTTGAGAGTGCAGCGCGTCAGGGTCAACAGCCGCGACGTGCTGGACGACTTCGACAGGTAGAACGCGTTGCTCTCAGAGTCGCGCACGACCGTGTCTTCGAACGTGGCGTCCGTGTCTCTTAGGAACACGCCGATATTGCAACCCGCGAGGTAGAGGTCTCGGTGCGTCGCGGTGCCGGCGTTGTCGAAGTAGATGCAGGGCTCGGGCGACGCGTCGCTCTCGTCGTTGATGGTCAGGCCCGACAGGGCGACGGTGGAGCCGTTTCCGACCCACACGCCCTGGGTCGAGAAGTCCCGCACGCTGACCTCGTCAAAGGCGATGGCCCCAGCGCTCGCCCCGTCGATGTAGAACCCGTGCCGCGAGTGCTGCACCGTCGCTCGCACCAGCGAGCTCGCGGTCGCCGTGCTGGCGATGACGATGCCGAACCAGTCGCCTTCGCCCGGCGACGCCTTGCCGCTTCTGAACGCGATGTCGGGGCCGAGCGGCGCGCCGCCGGTGAGCGTGCCGCGCACCGTGAGCTCGACGCGCGCGCCGTCGAGTCCGCCCGAGCCGTTGGCGTCGCTGGCCACCTCTACCGCCACACCGGGCTCGAGCGTGAGCGTCACGCCCTCGTTCACCGCCATGTCGTAGTGCAGGACGTAAGGGCTCCCCGCCGCCGTCCAGATCGTGTCCGCCGTGATGTTGCCGTACACATCGGTCGCCGCGTAGGCGGGCGAAGACGACGTAGCGATGGCGAAGACCGCCAGCGCACAGAGCGCGGCGAGACGTGTGACGGCGTGCATGTTCCCTCCCCAATCGGCCCGCCCGGGACTACCGAGACGATCGTCCCCCCGCCGGGGTGACGGCCCGCACGCTACGCGCTGCCCCGTGCTGGCTCAAGCGCGATGAGGCGGCCGGACGCGCGAAGGCGGGCGAACCACTGTGGGAGTAGGTCCGCAGCCACGCGGCGCGCGATCGGCGGCGTGGCCTGGAGAGCGCTCGGCAGGGGGGCCACCGAGCGACGCCAAGCCTCTAGAGCTTCTCGTCTTCGATCCACGCCATCATGCCGCGCAGCTTCGCGCCGACCGTCTCGATCGGGTGCTCGGCGTTGCGGCGGCGCTTGGCGAGGAAGCCCGGCGCGCCCGCCTGGTTTTCGAGGATCCACTCGCGGGCGAAGGTGCCGTCTTGGACCTCGCCGAGGATGCGCTTCATCTCGGCCTTGGTCTCCGCGGTCACGATGCGCGGGCCGCGGCTGTAGTCGCCGTACTCCGCCGTGTCCGAGATCGAGTAGCGCATGTGGGCCAAGCCGCCCTTATACATGAGGTCCACGATGAGCTTCAGCTCGTGCAGGCACTCGAAGTACGCGATCTCGGGCTGGTAACCCGCCTCGGTCAGCGTCTCAAAGCCCGCCTTCACCAGCTCGCTGACGCCGCCGCAGAGCACGACCTGCTCGCCGAAGAGGTCCGTCTCGGTCTCCTCCGAAAACGTCGTCTCGATGACGCCGGCGCGGGTGCAGCCGATGCCGCGGGCATACGCCAGCGCGGTCTTGTGCGCGTTGCCGGTCGCGTCCTGGTGCACCGCGAGCAAGCCCGGCACGCCGAACCCGCCCTGAAAGACCTCGCGGGCGCGGTGACCCGGCGACTTCGGCGCCACCAGCGACACGTCCACGCCCTCGGGCGCGACGATCTGGTGGAAGTGGATGTTGAAGCCGTGGGCGAACATCAGCGTGTCGCCCGGCTTCAGGTTCGCCGCGATGCTCTCCTCGTACACGGCCTTCTGGGTCGTGTCGGGCAGCAGGATCATCACGATCTGCGCGGCCTTCGCGGCCTCAGCCACCGTGGTGACCGTCAGGCCAGCGGCCTGCGCCTTCTCCCAGGAGCGGCTCCCTTTATAGAGACCCACCACGACGTCGACCCCGCTCTCCTTCAGGTTCAGCGCGTGGGCGTGGCCCTGGCTGCCGTAGCCGATGATGGCCACCTTCCTACCCTTGAGTGCGCCGAGGTCCGCGTCCTTGTCGTAATAGATGGTGGCCATCGAAGAGCTCCGTCGTTGTCAGGGGGATCGGTGTGGGTGTCGCCTCAGCGACGTGTCAGATGGGCGACGTGTCAAATGGGCGGCGTGTCAGATGGGCGAGGGGCGCGAGCCCGGGCGGTTGCGGCTCGCGCGCGTCATCACGACCTTCCCGGTCGAGTAGAGCCGCTTGATGCCCCACGGGCGCAGCAGGTCGATGAAGGCGGCGATCTTGTCGTGGGTCCCGGCGAGCTGCAGCGTGAACGACTGGGGCGTCGCGTCGACCACGTTGGCGCGGAAGATGTCGGCGATTCGGCAGATCTCGGCGCGCGCCGCGCCCTCAGACGACACCCGCACCAGCACCAGCTCGCGCTCGACGGCCGGCTCGTCGGTGACGTCGACGACCTTGATGATGTCGATGAGCCGGTTGAGCTGCTTACACGCCTGCTCGATCACCCAGTCGTCACCGTGGACGACCAGGGTCATCTGGCTGGTGGACGCATCGTGGGTCGCGCCGACAGATAAGCTCTCGATATTATAGCCCTTCGCCGCGATTAGCTGCGCGATGCGCGCCAGCACGCCGGACTTATTCTCGACGAGCAGGGAGATCGTGTGGGCGCGGCCCTCAGACACGCTCATGGCGTTGTGCTCCGGTGTGGCGGTGTGTGGACTCGCGTCGCCGTCATCGACGAACCAGGTACCGCTCGGGCACCGGCTCGCCGAAGTCGATGATGCTGCGGATGGGGCAGCCCGACGGGATCATCGGGTAACAGTTCTCTTCGCGCGCGACGCGCACATCGACCACCACGGGGCCGGGCGTGGCGATGGCCTTGTCGATGGCGGCCGACAGCTCGCTCGGCGAGTCCACGCGGAGCCCCGTCGCGCCGTAAGCCGTCGCCAGCATCACCAGGTCCGGGTTCACCGTCAGGTCCACCTGCGAGTAGTTCCGCGAGTAGAAGAGCTCCTGCCACTGCCGGACCATCCCCAGGTACTGGTTGTTGATGACGAAGGTCTTCACCGGCAGGTCATATTGGACCAGCGTCGCCAGCTCCTGCGGGTGCATCTGGAAGCTGCCGTCGCCGTCGATGTTGATGACCAGCTCCTTCGGGAACGCCGCCTGCGCGCCCATGGCCGCCGGCAACCCGTAGCCCATGGTCCCGAAGCCACCCGAGGTGATCCAGCGCCGCGGATGCTGCGCGCGGTAGTACTGCGCCGCCCACATCTGGTGCTGGCCGACGCCGGTCGCCACATAGGGGTGGTACTGCTCGGTGCGCCGGTAGATCTGGTCGATGGCGTGCTGCGGCTTGATGACCGCGTCGTCGTGGTCCCACCGCAGCGGGTGCTTTTCCTGGATCTCGGCCAGCAGACCGTACCAATCCTCGAGATCCGGCGTCCACGACTCCCGCAGCTTGCGCAGCTCAAAGTTCAGCACGCGCAGCA
>CAZNZH010000337.1:0-6466 GCA_964577445.1 uncultured Myxococcales bacterium | reverse complement strand
AAGCCCTCGTCCGTGGCCCCATCGCAGTCGTCGTCGACCCCGTTGCAGACCTCGTCGGTCGGCTCGCTGCCGATGCAGACCTCGTGGCCGGCGTGACACGCCGTGGTGCCGAGACCGCTCCCCGCCCCGCTCTCCACCTGGCACGCCGCGCCGCCCGTCGCTTCGTCCGTGTAGCCGTTACAGTCGTCGTCGAGGCCGTTACAGACCTCGGCAGCCGCCTGCGGGGCGTCGCACGTGCCCAGGCCGTCCACCGTACAGCCGCGAGCGCCGGGGCACGACCCGAACTCGTTGTCGACCTGACATGACGTCCGCGCGCCGAGCGCGATGGCCAGCGGGCCGCACTCGCAGACCCCATCGTCGGGCACACACTGCGTCGCCGGCGCGCCGGTGGTCGTCGTAGCGGACACGCATGAAAAACCGGTCAGGCACGGGCTGGTCTCGCTGCACGCGACGCCGCAGAAGCTGCCGTCGGCGCCCTGGTCCAAGCACTGCGCGGTGGTCGTGCCCAGCCCCTGGTTGCAGTCGCGGTTTTCCAAGCACGGCACACACAGCAGGGCGTAGGGGTCGACGCACACGAAGGCCGGGTTGCCGCTGGGGTCTGCGATGGCCTCGCACGCCCAGCCTTGGGGGCAGCTCCCCGAGCAGCCCAACGAGCAGACGAATCCGTGGCGGCTAGGGCGGCAGAATCCCGAGAAACACTCGTCAGACTCGGTGCACGCCGCGCCGAAGGTGCCCGGCTGGCCCGTGATGTCCGGCTCGACGCTGACCTCGGCGTCTTCGCCCGCGTCGAGGAGCACCGCGCCGCCGTCCGCGTCCGCGTCGTGGGCCACGTCGGCGGTCGCGTCCACCACGACGTCGGCGGGCCCTGCCGAACCGCCGCCGCAGCTCGCGGCGAGCGCCACAACCCCAAACGCCAATAGGATCCGTACTCGCGCCATGCCACCCCGCCGTAGTCTCAGCAGTGAAATGAGACTCCCTGAAGCTACCACGTGACCTTTACCGAATGAATTTAGCCCCGCGGTTACAACCCGCAGGTGATCGGCTCTTGACCCCGTACCATAAGGGGGATCAGCGCAGTAGCGTGGGGAGCGCTTCGCTGCGAAGCCGGGCAGCCGGGGTCCCGGAAGCGGCGAGAACCGTCGACATGACGTGCTCGGGTTTGAGCGAGACGCCGGCCTCGCTCGACAGGCCGGTGGCGAGGTCGATGAGGTTGGGGCCCAGGGCGTTGTCGCTGGACGAGCCGACCGCCTCGCCGGGAGCGATGCCGGCGCCGGCGAGGAGCGCGCAGTTGGTCAGCAGGTGGTCGCGACCACCGCGCGGGTTCAATCGCGCCGTCCGGCCGAACTCGCTGAAGGCGACCAGCGTGGTCTTGTCGAGCAGCAAGCCGCCGCCTGCCGCCTCCGTGTCGCGGAGGTCGGTTATCAGGCGCGCCATCGCGTCGAACCCGTCGCGCAGCCGCGTCGGGTGCTGAAGGGCCCACTGCCCGTCGTGGGTGTCGAGCTGGCCGGCCAACGCGACGCTGACGACGCGCGAAAGCCCCGTCTTGATGGCCTGCGCCGCCAACGCGGCGCGGCCGAAGGGCGTCTCGAGCTGGGCCTCGGTGAAGCCGTAGTGCGCGCGGAGCGCGGCGTGCTGGGGCTCGGTGAACTCGAACTCGCGCCAGAGGTCGGACTTCACCAGCTCGACCGCGCGCGCGCTGTTGGCGCGGTAGGCGTCGGCGAGGCTCGACCCGCCCGCGCCGCCGGTGTCGCAGGCGGCCGCTTTGGCCCGGTACCTGGCCAGCGCGTCTTTCACGCCCGAGCGGACCAGGGTGGGGATGCCGAGGTTTTCCCTGAGGATGTAGCGCATGCTGTCGACGGCGGCGACCTGCATGGCGGCGGCGTAGGCCGGGAGGTCCGGCTCGAGGTAGGACTCGACCGAGAGTGCCAGGTGCGGCACGGGCTCGGCGTCGCCCAGGTGCCACGCGGCCAAGCTGGCGACCGACGAGCCGCGGGCCGTGCTGCCCGACGGCGGGCGCCCGGTGATGAAGTAGCGGCGGCCGACCTCGTGGGTGAGCGTGGCCATGTTGATGCCGCGGACGACGCTGAAGTGATCGGTGAGCTCGGCCATCTCGCCGATGGCGGGGCCGAAGCTCAGGCCGCCGGCCGTGATGAGCTGGCGCGAGAAGTCCCCCGGCAGCCGGTCGTAGCCGAGCTCGATGCCGGTCTCGTCCACGGCGGCGGCGGTGAAGGTCGCGGGGTCGCGCGGGTCCAGGGCCAGCAGGTGGTCCCAGCCGCCCTCGAAGTAGCAAAAAACGTAGTATCTGTCGGCCGATTCGGCGGCTCGAGCCAAGCCGCTGAGCGCGCCGCCCGACAGCGCCAGGGAGCCGAGCCCGAGGCCGGTGCGAGCGAGGAATTCGCGTCGTTTCATGGGCGGCTCCTCTCGTCCATCAGTACAGGACGAACGCGGGATCGGTCATCATGGCGATGCAGACGCCGAGCCAGCCGTCGGCGGCGGCTTGTCCGGTCGGGGCCGACGCGGCCGCCTCGGTGAAGAGCGCGTAGAGGTCGGCGATGGGCGCGTCGTCGGTCGCGGAGACCCGGCGGGCGAAAAAGCGAAGCTGAAGGGCGCGGAGGCTGCGCTTGACGTCGGCCTCGGCGACAGACGACCAGTCGCCGTGGGCGATGAGCGTGCGCTGGGCCGCCGGCAGCGCGCGGTCGCGGCTGACCCACTTCGCGCAGATGCGCTGCGACGCGTCCTGCATGAACTTGGCGATGACCAGGGAGGGCTCGAGGTTTTCGCTGACGACCAGCGTATAGTCCGGCGCGCCGAGCGTCCCCGAGAGCACCGCGAGGATGTCGACGGGGCCCTGGCCGAAGTCCTCGGTCCAGGCGATGCCGCCGGTGACGACCGGGATGGAGCGCGCGAGCTGCTCGATGGTCATGCGGTGGACGGCGCGTCCGGGCGGGTCGGCGGCGGGCGTGTCGGCGCTGTCGGGGCCCGCGGGCAGGTCCGTGCCGGAGACGCTGTCGGGGCCGAGGGGATCGATGGTCGCCGCGCCGGGGCCGCTGCGAGTCGCGCCACCGCAGCCGAGGGCGAGGGCAGCGCACAGGACAAGCGCCGGCAGGTCGCGCATCATCGCACCATCCTCCGGTAGCTGGCGCTCGTGACCCACGCCCTCACCAGCGCGCGGAAATCGTAGCCGGAGGCCTCAAACGCGTCGGCCACGTCGCCGACCAGCGCGTCGTCGGCCTCGCTTTGCACCGGGTGGCCGTAGAGGCGCTCGAACACCTTCTGGGCGGCGCAACGGCCGAGCGCGCCGCTCTTTAGCCCCTCGGCCACCAGCGCCGACGGCCCGGCGTCGACCAGGGCCAACTCGCCAGGGTCGCGCCACATCAGCGACTTCAGCCTGCCGACGTAGGGCGCCTCGCCGGGGTGGCCCGCGCGGGTCAGGTAGAAGCGCTCGCAGATGAAGTTACAGCCGCCGGGCTTGGTCTCGCAGCCGTCGCAGGCGGCCGAGTAGTCGGGGAAGATCACCGGGTCCAAGCGCAGGCTGCCGGCGTCGGCAAACCGCGCCCAGTACGCGGTGGCGGGCTCCAAGGCGACGTGGCAACTGTCGCAGCCGCAGCGCTCGCGCAGGTTGGGGTTGAGGCTACAGGGGTCATTGGGGCTGGGCAGCTCGAGAGCGGCCGCTTGAAAAGGCGCACACAGAAACGCGTCCCAATAACGGTTGGCGCGGGCGCGGCTGGTCTGAAAGCGCAGCAGGAACTGCAGACTCGTGAGGATGCCGCTGTTGAACGCCGCGCGCGGGTAGCTCTTCCAGCCGGTGTCGACGAAGGGCCGAGCGTCGATGAGCGCGGGCGCCACGGGCGGCGTGATGATGAGGGGGTCGACCGCTATCTGCGCGATATACTTATAGTAGTGCGCCAGCGGGCCATCGAGCTCCTCGCTCTGTTCGGTGAGGAAGTCGAAGTAGGGTCTTCCAGCGCGCATCGGGCGCTCGATGGCGCGCTCCATCTGGGTGCGGAGGCTCTGGCGGATGGTGTCGCCCGACTCGATGCTGAGGCAGTAGCGCAGGCCCTCGCCGCAGCCGCAGCTACCGGTCAAGACGCCCGCGTAGCTGGTGCAGGGCTCGCCGTTACTGGCTTTGGCGACCACGCGGGCCTCGAGCGCGCACACCTTGACCTGGGTCCCCGGGGCCCAGTAGGGCTCGACCATGACCCAGCCGTCGCGCATGGTGCCGTCGGGCCAGGGCTTGAGCACCACCTCGCCCTGGTCGTCGAAGGTCGCGGGCTCGTCAGCGCAGGGCACCAGCGCGCCGCGGAAGTAGAGGCCGACGTACAAGACGAAGAGGCGCGTCGGGTCGCTGAGCTCGTCGTACTCGTAGTAAAGCGCCGGTAAGAGCAGCGAGAACGCCGCCGGCGCCAGCTCGAACTGGTCGAGGTTGGGGTAGAGCAGGTCGGCGTGGTGGCGGCGCACCATGGTGAAGAACCGCTCGTCAGCGAGCATGTGGTCGATGTGGGCGCCGGTGACCTCGCCGTCGCCCAGGGCCTCGAGCTCGGCGATCGAGGGGACGCGGCCCCAGAGGTCCAGGGTGAGCTGGCGCAGGTAGCGAGGCGCGTCGACGGACTCGACGGGCGCGCAGGTCGCGCCGGCGGCGCGTGTGACCTGTACTGCGCCGATGGCGCCCAGGGCGAGCGCGACGACGGTGGCAGCAAGTGGCGCGGCTCGCATCGCGAGACCCCCTGACCGCGGCGTGTGGCGTGAGGGGCCCATAATGGGGCACGAGGCGCGTGCGGCAAAGTCCGGCGCCCGTTCGTGACCCCGAGCGCCCCGAAGCACCCTCTAAATCAGACGCTGATGGCGCCCGCGCGGAACTGGCTCTTGGCGATCTTCACGTTGACCAGGGCGGGCTTGTCGCTGGCGAAGGCCCGCTCCAGCGCCGGCACCAGCTCGGCCTCGGTCTCGACCCACTCGCCGTGGCCGCCGCAGGCCTCGACGATCTTGTCGTAGCGCGTGTAGTCCAGCGTCGTCGCCACCAGCCGCGACTCGCCGTAGATCTGACGCTGGCCGCGCAGGATCTGAGTCCAGCCGGCGTCGTTGCCGATAATGCCCACCACGTTGATGCCCTGCCGCGCGAAGGCCTCGAACTCCATGCCGTTGAGGCCGAAGGCGCCGTCGCCGAACATGATGACCACCCGCGCATCCGGGTTCGCGAGCTTCGCCGCCATGGCGTAGCCGGGTCCGACGCCCAGCGTCCCCAGCGGCCCCGGATCCATCCAGGTCCCGACGCCGTAGGGGCGCACGACGTACGCCGCGGTGCCCACGAAGTCGCCGCCGTCGCCGATGACGATGTCGCCGGGGCGGATGAAGCGATCGACTGCGTCGCAGACCCGCAGCGGGTTCGGCGGGTCGCTGATCACGTCGATCTCGGCGCGCATCTTGTCCCACTGCGACCTCTCGTCGGCGCGGATGCCCTCCCACCAGCCGTCGAGGCGGCCGCGGTCGAGATTCGCCAGCGACGCGCCCAGGGCGTCGAGCGCGAGGCCGGTGTCGCTGACCAGCCCGACCTCGACGCCGTTTTCCCGGTTGCGCCCGATCTCGTCCGCGTCGAGGTCGATCTGGATGATGCGCGCCTTCGGGTTGATGACCGGCGCCGTCAGGTTCAGCAGCGCCGTGCCCGACAGGCCCGACTGCGACCCGGCCTGGATGCGCGTGGACTGGCCGTAGCCGAGGCGGAAATCGAAGGGCGTGCCGCACAGCACGATGAGATCGGTGTGCTTGAGGCAGTGCTTGCGCGCCCGGTTGAGCGCCCAGGGCCCCGTGGGGTCGACGAGGCCGCGCGCCATGCCGTTGACGAAGGTCGGGATGCCGGTCTCGGTCCAGCGGCTCATGGTCTCCAGCGGCTCGCGAGACCACCGGATCTGCGAGCCGACGATGGCGACCGGGCGCTCGGCGGCGCGGAGCAGCTCGGCGGCCTCGGCGAGGTAGAGCGGGTCGGGTGCGACGCGGGCCGACGTGCGGTAGTTCGTCGGCATCGGGACTTTTTCGGCGTCGACGAACTCCATGAGCACGTCGATGGGGACCTCGAGGAAGACCGGGCCGGGGACGCCCGAGGTCGCTTTTCGGAAGGCGATGCTTACGTATTCGGCGAGTCGGCGGGTCTCCTCGACGCGGGCGGCCCACTTGGTGACGGGCTTGACCAGCTCGAGGTGGTCCATGTCCTGAAGGGAGCCCATGTGGTTGAAGACGCGCGGGCCGGCGCCGCCGAAGCAGACCAGCGGGACGCCCGCGCGCTGGGCGTTGGCGAGCGCGGTGACGACGTCGGTGACGCCCGGGCCCGCCGTGACCGCGCAGACGCCGGGGCGGCCGGTGGCGCGCGCCCAGCCGTCGGCGGCGTGGCCCGCGGACTGCTCGTGGCGGGTGTCGACGACGCGGATGCCTTCGTCCAGGCAGCCGTCGTAGATGGCCTGGATGTGGCCGCCGC
>CAZNZH010000336.1:0-6481 GCA_964577445.1 uncultured Myxococcales bacterium | reverse complement strand
CCGCCGCTCGCGGCCGCCGCGGAGGAGCGCCTCTCGGTCCCCCCGGCTGCGCGCGGTGGGCGCCGCGGTGTCTCAGCTCGCGCGGGTGCGATCGCCCCTGGCGCAGCGGCGGCGCCGGTCAGCGTTTGCGAGCGTCCAGCCGAATATCGCGGGCGCTGAGCAGGGTGCCGGTCAGGTGGGCGATGTCGACGCCCACGAGCGCCAGGTCCACCTGGGCGCGGACCAGGCGCAGCTCGGACTCGCGCAGGTCTTGCCGCGCGCGCAGCAGCTCCAGCGCGATGCCGGAGCCCGCGTTGAAGCGCTCGAGCTCGGCCTGCCCGGCCTCGCGCGAGTAGCGGACGGTGTCCTCCACCAGGCGAATCCGCGCTTGTGCGGCCTCCAGTTGCTGAAAGCGCTCGGTGATGGCCTGGGCCAGCCGCTCGTCGGCGTCCAGCAGGCGCTGCTCGGTGGCGTCGACGGCCAAACGCGCCCGCGCCTCCGCCGCCCGCAGCGCGGTCCGGTTGATCGGCATCTCGAAGCGCAGGCCCGCGAAGGCGCTGACCGCGTCGAAGGTCCCCACCTGCTCGAGCGCCGGGCTCAGGGCGTCGTCTGCCAGGCCGCTCAGGGTCAGCCACGCGTTCGCGTCGAGCCGCGGGCGCGCTTGGTTACGCGCCAGCTCGGCGCTCACGCGGGCCGCCTCGACGGTGGCGCGCAGCTCGGCGAGCTGGGGCGACGCGTCGCGCGCCATGGTCAGGGACTCGCTCAAGATCGGCGCTCGGTCGGCGGCCGCGGGCGGGCCCGCCGCGCGAAGCCCCTCGCCTTGAAGCGGCATCCCCACCTGCCGCGCGAGCTCCAGCGCGCGAGTCCGCACCAGGGTCTTCGCGCTCAGCAGCGCCTCATCGATGGCCGCCACCTCGCGGCGAAAGGGCAGGAGGTCCGCCGGCGCCAACCGGCCCGCCTCGGCGCGTAACTCGGCCTCCTCGAGCTGCCGCTCTGTGAACGCCAGCGACTCGGCCTGGATCGCCACGGCCTGCTCGGCGTACCAGAGCTCCCAGTGCGCCGCCAGCACCGCCTGCACCACCTCGCTGGCCGTGCGCGCCGCCGCGTAGCTCGCCGCGTCGCGCTGTGCCTCCGCGGTCCGCAGCGCCGACAGCCCGGCCGCCCGGCCCAGATCCCGCAAGAGCGGCTGGCTCACCGAAAAGGTCAGGTCCAGCCCGTAGGCCGGGCCCAGCTTGATGCTGCCCGCGCCGGTCGGGTTCACGTAGGTCTGCGCCGTCCGCGCGAAGGCGAGCTGCGCCCCGAGCTGCATCCCGATCGGCAGGGACTGGGTGATCTCACCCGACAGCGTCAACGAATCCGTCATGCTCGTGTCGATGCCGCCGGCCCGAAGGCTCGGTGTCGCGCGATGCAAAAACCCGCCCTCGGTGATGAAGGTCGGGCGGTAGCGATACCGCTCGCCGCGCACCGCCAGGCCCGCGCGCTCAAGCTCGATGAGCGCCGCCCGCAAGGTCGGGTTGTGCTCGACCGCACGCGCCAAGGCGTCCGCCTCGGTCAGCGGCGTGCCCGGCGTGTCCGGTGTGTCCGCCTGCGCTGGCGCGGAGAACAGGGCCAGCACGACGCCGGCACACAGCGCGATTCGTGAGTCATTCATGGCGTAGCGCATCGATGGGGTTGAGGCGCGAGGCTTTGCGGGCGGGCATGTACCCGAACACGATGCCGACCGCGGCGGAGAAGACGAAGCTGGCCACCACGATCTCGGGCACCAGCGTGAATGGCAGGTCCATCTTGCTCGTGGCGAACGCGGTCCCGGCGATGCCGAGGCCGACGCCGATGATGCCACCGATGGTCGAGAGCACCGCCGATTCCATGAGGAACTGAAGCAGCACCTCGCGTCCCAGCGCGCCGATGGCCAGCCGAATCCCGATCTCGCGGGTCCGCTCGGTCACCGAGACCAGCATGATGTTCATGATGCCGATGCCGCCCACCAACAGGCTCACCCCCGCGATGCCGCCCAGCAGCATGGTCAAGATGGCGGTGGTGCTGGCCAGGGTCGCGGCGATCTCCTTCATGTCGTGGACCTCAAAATTGTCCTCCTCGCCGGCTCGGATGCTGCGGCGCTGGCGCAGCAGGGCCTGTATCTCGGCCTTGGCTGCGGTGGTGCGCCCGCCGTCGGCCGTCACGAAGAGTACATGGACATCCCGGTTGCCGACGAGGCGCCGCTGCACCGCCACCATCGGCATCAGCAGCGTGTCGTCCTGGTCGTCGCCCATGGACGAGCCGCCCTTCGCCGCCAAGATGCCGACCACGCGACAGGAGAGCTTTCCCACCCGAATCGTCGCGTCCAGCGCCTCCTCGCCGCCGAAGAGCTCACGAACCACGGTGGCGCCGAGGATGCAGACCGGGGTGCCGGCGTGCAGCTCCTGATCCTCGAACTTCCGGCCCCGGGCCAGCTTCCAGCCGCGCACCTCCAGATACTCGTTGTTCGTCCCGGTGGCCGTGGTCGGCCAGTTCGTGTTCCCGTAGACCAGCACGGACGGCGACATCACCGCCGGCGCGACGTGGACGCCGTCGACCTCCTGGGCGATGGCGTCGGCGTCCTCGACCCGAAAGAGCTGCGGCGTGCCGCGGGTCCCGCCCGGGCCGTGCTGGCGCTTGCCGGGCGCCACGATGAGGAGGTTGTCGCCCAAGCTCGAGATCTGGTTCTGCACGCTGGCCGTGGCGGACTCGCCCAGGTGGACCATGGCGATGACGGCGGCCACGCCGATGACGATGCCGAGGGCGGTGAGAAACGAGCGCATCGCGTTGCGGCGGATGGCCTGCAGCGCCATCATGAAGGTGGTCCACAGGCTCACGCGAGGATCTCCGAGGGCGGGCCGTCCCGCTCGATCTTGCCGTCACGCATCCAGATGACGCGGCGGAGGTAGGCGGCGTGGTCGGGCTCGTGGGTGATGACCACGATGGTGATGCCGCGCTCCTCGTTGAGCCGGGCGAGCAGCTCCAGGATCTCGGCGCTGCGCTTGGAGTCGAGGTTGCCGGTGGGTTCGTCGGCCAGCACGATCGACGGCTCGGTCACCAAGGCCCGCGCGATGGCGACGCGCTGCTGCTGCCCGCCGGAGAGCTCCGCCGGCGTGTGTCCGCCCCGGTCGGCCAGCCCCACCAGGTCCAGCACATGCAGCGACTTTTCGACGCGCAGCTTGCGCTTCTCGCCCCGGTAGAGCAGCGGCAGCTCGACGTTCTCGAGCGCGGTCGTGCGCGCCAGCAGGTTGAAGCTCTGAAACACGAACCCGATGTAGTGCCGGCGCAGCAGCGCCAACTGGTCCCGGTCCAACGTGCCCACGTCGACGCCGCGAAAGCTGTAGCGACCGCGCGTGGGCGTATCCAAACAGCCCAAGATGTTCATCGCCGTCGACTTCCCCGAGCCGCTGGCCCCCATCAGCGCGACCAGCTCGCCCGCGCGAATCGACACGCTCATCCCGTCCAGCGCGCGCACCTCGGCGTCGCCCTTGCCGTAGATCTTGTAGACGTTTGACAGCTCCAGCAGCGGGCGTCCCGACTCGACGGCCGCGCTCACGGCGTCGCCTCGCGCATGACGCCCGTCAGCACCTCCAACCCCTCGGTGACGCCTTCGCCCGAGACCTCGGTGAGGCGCCCGTCCGTCGCCCCCTTCGTCACCCCGACCCACGCCGGCTCGCCGCCACGCAACACCCAAAACCCAGGCGCGCCCTCGTCACGTTCGACCCCCTTCTTCTTGGGCGCCGCCCGACTGAATGGCCCGCTGCGCACCGTCTTGACCTCCACGTCCTGAGCCGCCGGGTCAAAACGCAGCGCCGCGTTGGGCACCCGCAACACGCCGACCCGCGTCTCGGTGGTGATGGTCGCCGTCGCCGTCATGCCCGGCCGCAGCTCGCGCCCCTCGTTGCGCACATCCAACAGCGTCGTGTAGGTCACCACGTCGCCGGTGATGGTCGGCGCGAGCCTGACCTGCGCCACCGTCGCCTCAAACGAGCGCTGCGGGAACGCGTCCACCGTGAACGTGGCCTTCTGCCCCGCTGCGACCCGCCCCACGTCCGCCTCGTCCACGTCCGCGTACACCCGCATGTGCGCGAGGTCTTCGGCCAACACGAAGAGCACCGGCGCCTGAAAGGTCGCCGCGACCGTGGCGCCCACCCGCACGAGCTGCTCGAGCACCACCCCGTCGATCGGCGAGTAAATGACTGTCTTTTCGAGGTCCGTGCGCGTCGTCGCGACCCGCGCCTCGGCCAGCTTGATGTCCGCGTCGCCGCCCGCGAGGGAGGCACTCGCCCGCGCGAACGCCGCCTTCGCCGCCTCAAGCTGCTCGGCCGACGCCACGCCCTTTTTCACCAGCGCCTCGACCCGCGCCAAGGTCTGCCGAGCCTCCGTCCGCGTGGCGCGCGCCTGGCGCAGCCCCGCCTTCGACGCGTCGAGCGCCGCCAAGCCCTGCTCGAGCTGCGCGTTGAGGCTCTCGGTGTCGATGCGCGCGAGCACCTGGCCCTTCGCCACGCGGTCGTTGTACTCCGCCTCCACCGCGATGACGCGCCCCGACACCTCCGCGCCGACGTCCACCGTGCTGAGCGCCTCGAGCCGCCCGGTCGCGTTGACCGTGATCGCGAGATCCCCGCGGGTCACCTCGGCCTTACGCCACTCAGGCGGCGCCGACTCCGCCGCGACCATGCGCTTGCGCATCACCAACCCGCCGCCGACCAGCGCGGCCAAGACGATGAGCCAGATCCCGCGGCGCAGCCAGCGCCCCTTCTTCCGCCCCGACACGACCGCCAGCACCTCGCGCGAAGCCTCCGCGCTCGCGGCGGTCTCGTCGGTTTGTCCGTTACTACCCATCGGTCCTCCCCGCTCCGGCTGCGCGCCGTCAGCTCAGATGAATCCATCGACGAAGACGTCGCTCAGCAGCGCGCTCATCGTCTCCAGGGAAGAATCGCCCCGGAGCCGGGGGTCGGCGAAGCGCGGGCCCACGTACGACATCAGCCGCAACAGGTTGGCGCGGTGGGTCAACTCCGCGGCGGTCCAGCGACCGGGCGCGAAGCTGTCGACCAGCGACTCGTGGATGGCCTGGTCGGTGGCGGTCAGCTCGGCGCGGCGGCTGGGCTCCAGCTCCTCGAAGGCGCGGTGGCAGTCGGAGTCGGGGTCCGCGACGCGCGCCAGCAGCGGGCTGGCGGCGCTCTGCTCGACCAGGTTGCGGATGAGCAGGCGCAGCCGCTCGCGCGGGTCGCGGGTGAGGTCGAAGACCGGCAGGTAGGCCTCGAGCTGAACGAGCCTCTCCGCCGCGACGGCCATCAGCAGCGCGTCGACCTTCGTCGACACATGCAGATAGAGCGTCGCCCGCGCGATCCCAGCGCGCCGCGCGATGCCGGCCATCGAGGTCTGCCGGAACCCCCGCTCGACAAAGAGCTCACTGGCCGCGCGCACGATACGTCGCCCGGTCCCGGAATCAGTAGCTTCCCGCGTCGCGCTGAGCGAGCTCAGCCGGCTGCGGATGGTGTCTTCGTCAACCTTCATCGTAGACAGGCCAAACACTTATCGACCGAAATGTCTACCAGGTGATCGACGGCGGCCAAATTATTCTACGCGTAGCGCGCCTGTTGCATTACGACTTCTGACTGTGCTTGCATGCCGCTTCACTTCAGAAGACGAGCCTCAGCTTCGTCTGAAGCCACTTCGTATGCAGAGTGGGAGGCGCGATGCGCCACATCAGTGGATTCCTACTTCTCCTCACGCTGACCGCGCCCGGGCAGGTCCGCGCGGCGTCACCGGCGGCGCGTCCCGTTGGCATGGACGCCGAGCAATGGGCCGTTGTGCAGCGCGGCATGGGCGAGCTAGACGACGCGGCCCTGCGCTCTCTCGTGTGGCTGGACGCGAACGCCGTCATCGAGCTCCGGCCGTCGCGTCTCCGCGAGATGGGTCTGTGGCGGCCGACGCTGGAGGCGCTCCCGCGTGCGCTGAAGGTGCCCTACGAACAAGTCACCGCGATGATGGGTGCCGACCCCTTCTCGCGATTGGACAGCATTATCATCGCGGCGCGCGGTCTCCGCGGCTGGGGCGGCGACGAAGAGGTGGCGTTCGATGGTCTGCAGATCCTGGCGCGGGGGCACGACGGTCTGCTGACGGACTTCGTGCGTGCGCTTGCCGTCAGGACCGCCGGAGACGATGACAATGGTGGCGGCGCGACGCCGATCTTCGAGTTCGTGTTCGCCGAAACACTCAACGCAGAAGCGATCGCCGTCCTCACTCAGCCGCCCGTAGCCTCAAAGGGTGACCGGGTTCTCGCTGCGACGCCCGGCGCGGTGGTCAGCTTCGAGCCTGGGATTCGCGGCGAGGCCGGCGTCTCCATAACCGGACCGCACGGCGTGGCAGGTACCTCCACCACGGTCCAGACGGACGGCGAGGCATTACAGGCCGCGTTCAAGCTCCTTCGCCGCCTACAGAGCGCTCGGACGGGAGCAGCCAAGGCGCCACGCGTCGCACAGAA
>CAZNZH010000335.1:4155-6482 GCA_964577445.1 uncultured Myxococcales bacterium | reverse complement strand
GCTTCTCGGTCAGCGTCGTCTTGCCGGCGTCGGGGTGCGAGATGATGGCGAAGGTCCGCCGCCTGGCGACTTCGCGTTCGAGGCGGCGTTGTTCTGGCGACTGCGACATGGCCGCGGGTTGTACTGGAAAGGCGCCCGCGGCGCCAGCGATTCAGCCGTCATCATCGCGGCGGGGAGGGCGCGCGGAGCCTCGCCGGTCGCCCCCAGACGCAGCCGCTGACCCCCCGCCCAACCGGCGAGCCGCTTCCCATGCCCGCTTCCCTCTGTCACCATCGCGCCGCGCTACCCCGGAGTCGCGAAATGGCCAGGATCCACACGTTCAACGTGACACCGCGCCTCCCCGCGGCGCTCGAGCCGCTCCTCGACCTCGCCTACGATCTGAGCTGGTCGTGGCATCCAGAGATCCGCTGCCTCTTCCGCGACCTGGACTCGACCCTGTGGCTGGAGGCCAACGGCAACCCCGTGGCGCTGCTGTCGCGGCTCGACCAGCCGCGCATCGACGCCCTGGCCGCCGACGCCCCGTTCATCGCGCAGGTCGAGGACCTCCGCGCGCGACTGGCCGCCGAGCGCGACGCCTCCGCCTGGTTTGAGCGCGAGCACACCGACGTCGCGGACCGGGCCATGCTGGTCGCGTATTTCTGCGCTGAGTTCGGAATCAGCGAGGCGCTACCGATCTATTCGGGCGGTCTGGGCGTCCTGGCCGGCGACCACCTGAAGAGCGCGAGCGAGGAGGGGATCCCGCTGGTGGCGGTCGGGCTCATGTATCAGCAGGGATACTTCCACCAGTATCTGAACGAAGACGGCTGGCAGCAGGAAGCGCCGTACGACAATGATTTCGCGCTGCTGCCGGTTCAGCGGGCGCGCCGGGCCGACGGGGCGCTCGCGAACGTCGAGCTGAGCATCGAAGGGCGCCCGGTCAGCGTCCGGGTCTGGGAGGCGCGCGTCGGCCGTGTGCGCCTGCTGCTCTTGGACACGAACTCGCCGCGCAACGCGCCGATGGACCGCGAGATCACCGGCCAGCTCTACGGCGGCGGCACCGCGCTTCGGTTTCGCCAAGAGCTCGTCTTGGGCATCGGCGGCGTCCGCGCGCTGCGGGCGCTGGAGCTGCATCCGACCGTGTTCCACATGAACGAGGGCCACTCGGCGTTTTTGGCCCTCGAGCGGATCCGCGAGTGCGTGGTCGCGGGACGGGACTTCAAGACGGCGCGCGAGCTGTGCGCCGCCTCCAACGTCTTCACGACCCACACGCCCGTGCCGGCCGGCTTCGATATCTTCACGGTGGAGCAGCTCGCCGAGCTGCTGCCGACGCTCCACGATGAGCTGGGCATCTCGCGCGATGAGCTGCTCGCGTTGGGCGCGCACGAGGACGATCCCACGCTGTCACGCGGCTTCAACATGGCCTACCTGGCGCTGCGCTCGTCGGGCGGGGTCAACGGCGTGTCCCAGCTCCACGCGGAGGTGTCGCGCAGCATGTGGCAGCGGCTGTGGCCGGGCTACCAGGCGGCGGAGGTGCCGATCCGCGGCATCACCAACGGTATCCACACGCGCACCTGGGTCAGCCGCGAGATGACCGCGCTCTTCGACCGGTATCTGGGGGGGCAGTGGCTGAGCGCGACCCAGGAGGCGGCGTCGTGGGCCGGCGTCGAGGCGATCCCCGACGCCGAGCTGTGGCAAGCGCACGAGCGCGGTCGCGCGCGGCTGGTGGAGTTCGTTCGCGCGCGCACGGCGGCCCAGCTCGTAAAGCGGGGGCGACCGCGTTCTGAGGTCGACGTCGCGCGCGCCATGTTCGACCCGAAGGCGCTGACCATCGGGTTCGCCCGCCGGTTCGCGACCTACAAGCGCGCCAACTTGCTGCTGCGGGATCCTGAGCGGTTGCGCGCGTTGCTGTTGTCGACCGAGCGGCCGGTGCAGTTCGTCTTCGCCGGCAAGGCCCACCCCAAAGACGAGCCCGGCAAGCAATTGATCAAGGAGATCGTGCACTTCGCCCGCGACCCCGAGGTCCGACGGCGCTTCGTCTTCCTCGAAGAGTACGACATGGGCGTGGCGCGCAAGCTCGTTCAGGGCGTGGACGTGTGGCTGAACAATCCCCGCCGGCCCAAGGAGGCGAGCGGCACCAGCGGGATGAAGGTGGTCCCCAACGGCGGGCTGAACCTGTCGGTCCTGGACGGGTGGTGGGCGGAGGCCTACGACGGCGTGGGCGGCTGGGCCATCGGAGCCGGCGAGTCCTACGCCGATGACGTCGAGCGCGGCGACGCCATCGAGGCCGACCTGCTGCTGGACCTGCTCGAGGACCAGGTGCTCGGCGAGTTCTACGACCGCACGGCGAG
>CAZNZH010000335.1:0-4145 GCA_964577445.1 uncultured Myxococcales bacterium | reverse complement strand
ATGGTGCACGACTACGCGGAGCAGCTCTATCTGCCCGGGCATCGGCGCGGGCGCGCGCTCGCTGCCGAGGACGCTGCGGGCGCGCGCGCGCTGGCCGGCAGGGTAGGGCGGCTGGAGGCGGCGTGGGCCGCCGTGAGCGTCGGCGAGGTGACCGTCGACGTCCCCCGCGACCTCCCCATGGGCGAGGCGGTGGCCGTTCGCGCCGACGTGCGGCTGGGGGGCCTGCCGCCCGAGGAGGTCCTCGTCGAGATCCTCGGCGGCCGCCTCGACGGCCAGCGGCAGATCCTGGACGGGAGCCTCGTCGAGATGGCGCCCGACGCCGGCGTGGTCGACGGCGCCGTCCGCTACCATGGGCGCTGGACCCCGACCTCGGCCGGGCAATCAGCGTGCACGGTGCGCGTGCGCCCTCGGTTGCCCTCGGCCTCGCCCGTGCGCTCGCTGCCCGTGCGCGTCTGGGAGTAGCCCGCGGCGGGTCAGCGCTGCTTCTCGAGCAGCTCCATCGCCTTCTTCAGGCTGATGCGCATGCGCTCCAGCGACCGGCCCAGCTCGGCCGTCTCGCCGGTCCCATCGGTGGGCACGGGCGTGTCTAGCTTGCCCCGGCTCATCACGTCGGCGCTCCGCGTGAGCAGCGCGATGGAGCGCGAGACCCGGTGGCCGACCAGAAAGACCATCGCGCCCGCCAGCAGCGCCGCGATGACGCTGATGATCTGGAGCAGCCGCAGCCGGTCGAACGCGTCCGCCGCCACGGCCACGAGCCGACCCGTCATGGCCCCGGCCGACGCGACGAGCTCCGCGTCGCTCTCGACGAGCCGTCGCAGCGCTTCGGCGTTGGAGCCGCCCGAGTCGATGAAGTCGTCCGCGGCCAGCTTGGTGGCGCCCCAAATCCCGAGCTGGTGCCGAGCGATCTGGCGCGCCTGCTCGTCGTCCACCTGCGGCACGACGCGGTACTCGCGCCCGGCGGCGTCGACGGGCACCGACCCGCCGGCGATGAGGCCCCACAACGACTCCTGAAACTGCGCGACCGTGCGGCGCAGGTCGATCGCGTGCTCGGCGTCACGGGTCTCGCGAAAGAGCAGCGCGTGATTGGTGATGCGCTGGGCCAGCGTGCCCTGACGGCTCGCCAGCTCGGTCTGCATCGTAAGGCCGGCCAGGCCAGCGTTGGTCAAAACCAGCCAGACTCCCAGGCCTACGATGACCAGGACGAGCACGCCGACGGCGAGGAAGAGTTGGCGACGGACCGACATCGTGCGACAGATTTGGGATGTGTCGCGCAGCCCTGTCAACCATCCAGAAATTGGAGTGGCGTGGCGTCGCGTGCGTCAGGCCGGCTCCAACCGGACGAACGCCCTTCCGATTCCCGGGCCCGGCGCGGTGCGGCGACCGCGAGACCGCAGGCGTCGCCGTCGCGACGTGGGAGCCGGTCAAAGCCCGATGTACGCGGCCACCGGGGGACGCGGGCGCGGGTCAGCTCTTCCAGAGGTCGTTCGACTCGAAGAGCTTGGAATCGTGTGGGTTTTCAATCTCGCTGGCCAGCCGCTCTCGCAGCTCGCCGGCGCGAGACCAGTCTGCGGGGCCCGCCGCGAGCCACTCGTCGAAGAATTTGTCGAAGAGCAGGCGGCCGAGGGGCCCGACGTGGGAGATGAACGCTTGGCAGATCGCGTCGAGCCGCTCTCCGAAGCGGCCCCGCGCCAGCGCGCGGGCGGCGATGAGGTCCGTGGCGTGCGCCGGCGCGCCGGTCGCGTCCGGGGGCAAGGGGGGCGGTACCGCCTTGGGCGGTCCGGGCAGGGGGGGCGCCGTGTGCGGTCCGGGCACAGGGGTCGCGGCGCCTGACGCGGGGGGCGCGCCGTCCAGCTCAGGCTCTTGGACCGCCAGGGCCGGGCCCAGCTCGGACGCGGCGCTGGCCGAGCGGGCCTCGAGGCGCTTCAGCGACGAGCCCGGCATGCCCAGCACGATGAGCGCGGCGTCGTCGGTGAGGTGGTAGCAGAGGATCGACGCGGCCGGAAAATGCGCGAAGAAGTCGAGCATCCCGTACCCGCGCTCCTTGGCGTCCGCGGTGAGCTTGCGAAAGATCCCCTCGATGAGCTGCATCCGATCAGCGCCGATGCCCACCATGCGGGTCGACGCGACGCATTCCCCGTTTTGGGTCACGAACGCACCGATGCAGCCCTCGCTGGCCCCCAGGAGGTTCAAGACGCGGCGCATTGGGCTCGCCTGCGGGACACTCGCGGTCGGCATGGCCGGGACGATTACCTCAGGATCTGTGTGAACATAAGTGTGTTGAAGTGGCGAGGAGGCGCCCCACCGGCGCGTTCGCGGAATCCGAAGCTGTACCTGGATACCGCGAGGATCTGCGGACACGCCGGTGGGGATGGATCCGCTGCGAATTCGACGCAGTTATTTTCATACGGACCTTCAGTCAATCTCTGACAACCGTAATTGCAAGTCGGTGCCAGGGTGTGTGGCTGCCACGATCATATCACGTTCCCGGACCGTGACACCGAGCCATCGGCCTTCCCGGCCTTGAAGCTCGACCGACGAGACGCGGCCGAGGTTCAGGCCCTTCGAGATGGCGTTGGCAGCGCGCACTCCCATCTCGACCAGCTCCGTGTCGCGCTCGGAGTAGTCGCCGAGATCGTCTTTGACCGAAGTCACCGCCGGCAAGATCTCGTCGAGGCCCTCGGGGGGGGAGCCCGGCGATGAGCCGCGCCGCCCGCGCGTCTCCGACGACGCGTAGGGAGCCGTGGTCGGGCGCTGGGGCGACCGGGGGCGAGCGCGCGCGTCGTCGTGGCCTCGGAGGGTGGACGGGGGCCCGTGCTCCTCCCGGGTGTCGCGGCCCACGCGACGCGCGGTCGCCCCGCGCGGTGTGGTCTTTCCGCCGGGCGGACCGCCGGCGCTGCCGCTGAGCGGGACGAGCGTCAGCTCCAGCGCGGAGGCCATCTCGATCATCGAGCTGAAGCGGTCGTCGGGCTTTTTCGCGAGGGCTCGAGCGACGATCTCATCGGCTTCTTTGGGGATCCGCAGCTCGGGGCGCACGTCGCTCGGCCGTCGCGGCGTCTCGATGATGTGTTTGGTCATCGTCTCGACCGCGTTGGCGCCGGCGAATGGAGTGTCGGCCACGAGCATGTTGAACATGACGCCGCCGAGCGCGTAGATGTCCGCGCGCGCGTCGACGTCTCGGCCCAGCGCCTGCTCGGGCGAGAGGAACTCAGGCGTGCCGTACACCTTGCCGGGCTGAGTGAGGCTGGGGTCCTCGCGCTCGTACTCGGCGACCTTCGCGACGCCAAAATCCATGACCTTGACGAAGATCTCGTTGCCGCGCTCTTGCAGCAGGATGTTCGCAGGCTTCAGGTCGCGGTGGATGATCCCGCCGGCGTGCGTCGCGGCCAGCGCGCTGCAGATCTGTAGCGCGATCTCGCGCACGGTCTCCCACGGCATCGGGCCGGACTCTTGGATGATGACGTCGAGCGGCCTGCCCTCGATGAACTCCATCACCAAGAAGGGCGTGCCCGTCTCGGTGGTCCCGAAATCCGTGACGTCCACGATGTGCTGATGCCCGATGGACGACGCGGTGCGCGCCTCGCGGACGAAGCGCACGATGGCCTCGTCCTGGTGCATCCGGGTCAGGTTGAGCAGCTTGATGGCGACCCGCCGCTGCAGCACGATGTGCTCGCCTTCGTACACGGTCCCCATCGCGCCGCGGCCGACGACGCGTTTGACGCGGTAGCGGCCTTGCAGCTCGGTCCCCGGGGCGAGGTCGGCCTCGTGCTCAGCGATGTCCTCGGGGCGCTCGGGCTCTTCGGCGTCGGCAGCGCCCGGGTCGGCCGTGATCCGCACGACGTGTGCTGAGCTCTCCTCGGCGCCGGGCCCGCCGGCGTCAGCCTCGTCGGCGCCGGCGGGCGCGGTGGCCTCGCTGCCTGGGGCGTCCTCGACCGCGTCCTCCGCCTCGCCGGTGGTCCCCGCCGGGCTCGCGTCCTCCGCCTCGCCGGCGGTCCCCGCCGGGCTCGCGTCCTGACCCTCCTCCGCCTCGCCGGGCGACTCGACCCTACCGAAGAGGAACGCCGCTAACGCTTCGGGATCCTCCGGCACCGTCTCTTCGAGCGCCGCCGCCGGGTCCGGGACCTCCCCCTCCGAGTCGTCCTTCGCCG
>CAZNZH010000334.1:0-6507 GCA_964577445.1 uncultured Myxococcales bacterium | reverse complement strand
CTTGCGGGGCGCTGGCGGGGTCGTGCGCGCGTCGTCGGGTTGCGGAGAGGCGACTGCTGCGCGGGCGGTGCGAATGTAGTGCATGGCTGAAGCTCCAGTGATACGCAACCTCGGGACGCAACTCGGGCTTTGCGTCTGGTGGCGTCTGGAGTTCAGCGGCGGGACTACATGGGAAGGCGGGACATGTGCGTTGCCGAAGGCGCTATGGTACGACCCGAGCGGGCGACGTCAACCCCGGGGTTCGCGGCGACCCGCCCTGGGGCGCCGGGCAAGTTTCCGCACGAGTGCGCCCGTTTCCAGGAAGGCCGCGCGCTGATGTCGAAAGGCGTGCCAGCAGCCGGCCAGTGTCAGAAGCTCCCTGACGGTCAGGACCTTTCTGGCCTTGGCCGCACGCTGGAGCAGCTGCTCCAGCCGCCTCGCGCATTGCCGGTCCTCGTCGGCGCGGTCCCGCGTCTTCGGCCCGGGCGGGCGATAGCCCCAGTGCGCCGGGCCCGCAGTGCCGTAGTGCAGGAAGACCTCGAGCAGCACATGCTTGACGGTCGAAAAGGGCGTTGATGGGCACTGCCTGAGCATCAGTGCAGGCCAGGCGTTCGATTCGCTGCGCGTGATGCGGCAGCCTGCCTGCTCGAGCAGCGGCTGACCGAAGAACCCCAGCAGGTCCCGCACGAGCGGGACGCTCGCGATGTGGCCGTCCGCGCGGAGGTACCCCAGCGCGTGCGCACGCTGGCGCAGCGCCGAGATGTCGGGCGCTTGCGCCAGCCGGCCCGCCAGAAGCCGGCCCGCCAGAAGCCGGGCCGACAGATGCGCGATGGCCGCATCGGCGAGCCCCGCAGGGCCGGTTGTCGCCCGAGCCGGCGATTCATGCGGCAAGCCGAGCGACGTTCCCCGCAAGGCGCCTCGCAGCGAGATGTCCGTCTCGCGCAGCAGGTCGCCATGAGCGGGGCAGATGCGCACGGCGGGCAGGTGGTGGCTGCGGCGCCAGTACGCCTCGCCCGTGACACGGAGGTCCTCGGCGACGCAAGCCGGGCAGAACCGGCGACGGGGCACTGCCCGAACCAGATGACCGACCAGAGCGCCGGGCGGTGGTTCGCCAGCCAGGATGCACGTCTCGATACGCTCGGCGTCGGGCGGTGGCAGCCGGGCCACGAGATACGGAAGCATCGTGTGCTCGTGAAGGAGCCTCTTCGCCGGCAGCGCGGTCGCCCGTGCGAGGCTCGCGAGTGCCGACGGCAGCAGGAACGAGCCGGTCCGCGCCGAAGCCGCGCCCAGCGCTTCCAGCAGACGCACCGGCGCCAGCCCCGTCCCCCGGCAGGCCCGTAGAAGGGCGCTTCCCAGCAACTCGTCCGGATAGGGGCGTGGCAGGGCGAGCATCAGTCGGGGGGCAGAACCTCGAGCAGATTGGGCACCTCGCCGCGGCCGCGAAGCTGCTCGAGGATGGTCGTGCCCTGACGCTGGGCCTCGGCGATGCACCGACGCAAGCCGTCGAGCTTGCCGATGTCTTCGGTCGGCTGCGCCGGAGCCTTCGCCGCTCGCTTCGCCTTAACGAGCTTGGGCGCCTTGAGCGCCGCGAGCGCCTTCTCGGCGCCGTCGACGAGATTGGCGACCGAGCCGTCGGCGGCGGCCTTCTCGGCGAGCGCCTGCGCGTCGCTTTCGTCCACGCCGAGCGCAACGAGGCTGGTCGCAAGCCGCGGCGTGAACGTCTCCTGCGCCGGACCCACCGAGACTGCCCGCAGCCGCTTTCCGCGGTAGCGCATCGCGGCGCCGTCAAGCATCGTCTCAAGGTTGGGCGGGGCGATGTCGCCGTACCGGGCGAGCGCCTCGAGGTCGTTCGTGCGCAGCGCCTCGACCATCGGGTGCAAGAGCGACAACTCCTCGTTGAAGACCCGCAGCAGCAGTTGACCGCTGAGTTCCTCCGAGCCGTCGAGCATTGCGCGGGCCTGGGCCGCGGCGAAGAGCTTGATGGCGATATCCACGACGCCCTGCGAGTAGGCGTACATGAGACTGGCCATCTGCGCGTCGAGCGGGTGGGGGTTGCGCACCCACTGGTACGCAAAGAGCACCTCGAGGAACCCGGCCCATTCGCCGGGTTCGCCGGACTCGTCGAACTCGGGCAGGCGGTCCCAGTAGCTCACCCCTTCGCCGGAGGCGCGTCGCGCCTGCCGCAGGTCCAGCGAGAGCAGGTTCCGGGCCTTCGGTGTGCCGATGAAGAGGATGGGAAGCCCCAGTTCGTTGCACGCCGAGACGAGCTCGGACATCACGACCTGGGAACCCTTGGGCGCGTTCGCCAGGTTCTGTGTCTCGTCGGCGACGAGCAATCCGACCGCATGACGATGCAGGACGCTCGCCGTATGCCGCATCAGCGTGTCCGCACTGGTTCGGCCCCGGGCGAGGTAGAGGTCGCAATAGTTCGCCCCGGGGATGAGCTGGTCCATCTTGTGGAGCGCTCCGGCTGCCAGGCCCTTGACGCTGGCACCGTCGCTGGGCATCTCGATGTGCAGGTACGGCACCTGGTACAGGTGCAGGTCGGGGTGATAGAGCGCCTGCGGATAGGCCGCGAGAATGCGCCGCACCGCAGTCGTCTTTCCGAGGCCGGAGATGCCGACGAGGCTCGTCGAGCACTGCGAAGGTACGGATTGCGCGGTCTGCCGGAACGGAACTCCGGCCTTCTGGTTCTCGTAGATGCGCTGCGCAATCCGGACGTGCTCCGGGGTGCGCGGCGCGCGTCCGACGTAGCCGCCGCGAATCATGGCGTCCAGTGCCCGGGCGAGCTCGATGTGCCTGGACATCGGCACCATGAAGTTGCGCAGGGACTTGAGCATGTGAATCCGCTCGTGCGTCGGCCAGTCCCGTTGCTCGGGCTCGAAGTCCGGGCTGAGCGTCAGCCAGTCAATGAGCGCATCGTCGTCCAGGGTGACGGGAAGCGCCTCGATGAGCGGATTTCCGCGGTACTGCGGAATGCGCTGCGGCGTGTAGACCGCCGTGACGGCGCTCGAGGGAAAGGCCGGGTTAGCGTCCATGAGTCATCCTCCTTTGCGCCTGACGAACCTTGTCCATGACGGTGGGTGCGCGCGGCGTGGCGGGCGCGTTCGCCGCGGCAGGCGGCGCGGCGGACGGTGCGGTTTCGGCAGGGGGCTCGACGGGGCGTTCGGTCAGGCCGCGCAACTGAACCACCTTTGCACGTCTGTCCGCGTGAGCCTGTCCGCCGGGAAGCGGGGCCGCGGTGCGCTCGCGCTCGTGCGCGAGTTCGGCCGTGCGGTCCTCGCGCGTATCGGCCCGGCGGGCGCTGCGCGACTTGGAACCGGTCGCTGCCTTCATTTTGGCGTGAGCTCGGTCCTGAATCGGGTCTGTCGCGCGGTGGTAGCGGTGGTGCTCCTGGGCATGCGACTCCTCGGCCTGATGGTTGATAGCCTTGCGAGCCATTTCGTACGCATGGACTTCGTTGAACGTGAGTCCCCGGTACTCCTCGCTGCGCTTGAGCAGCGTTGCGACGTGATAGCCGAAGGCGGTGCGTGGCGCGTGCACGTAGATGGCGTCGACGCGTCTGGGGTCATAGCTCACGTCGACGGTGAAGCGTCCCCGGCTACGGGCCTTCACGAACCAGCCATTGCCCATCTCCTTCGGGAGCCCGTAGTGGCAACCTTTAAAGACAATGCCGGCTTCGGTCACCGATGCCGTCGCCCGCGGAAGGAGCGCAAAGCGCACGGTGTCGGCCGAGCGCCTGGCGAGCGCCCCCATGCGCGTGCGCAGGCCGTACTCCCAGAGCGCGATGGGCGAGGGCGTGACGCCGTCGGCCAGCTGATGCAGCGTCAGCGGAAACCGCCGCATCATCGCGCGGTTACGCTCGATGATTGCGTGGAGCACAATGGCTTCGAACTCGCCGAGAGTCAGAGACGCGTCCTTTTCGTAGTGCTTGCCGCGGCGCTTCGTGGCGTTTGACGGCGGGTCGTAGGCCTTGACCGTGTCCTTGATGGTCTGATGCAACAGCCTGAAGCCGGATTCGACCAGCGGCTTCCAGTCGGGACGAAGCGAGGGCACGTTCGTGACGGTGACGTGCAGTGCGTCGGGCAGCTGGTTGCTTGCTTCGGAGAGCACTTCACCCCGGTCGGCAAGAAACTCGCTGGGAAGCACGCCGTGGGCGGGCCAGTCAGCGGGGTCGTACTCGACCCCGAGCCGCTCGCACAGGGCACGTTTGTCTTCGCAGATGCTCAGGATGGCCAGAAGCGCGGCACTCCATGAGGCGTTCTCGAGGCCGACGTAGTAGCCCACAATCAGCCTTGAGGCGCGGTCGATGACGAGGTAGACCGTGGGCTTGCCGATGATGCGGGCGCGGTCGGCCGCGGCGACCAGGAAGACGTCGCCGACCGTGGCATCGATTTCGTAATAGTGCCCGATGCCCTGGCAGTCCTGCATGACCGTGCCCAGGACTGCCCGGTGGTCGCGGTCGAAATCCTTGTCGCCCTTGCGTGCCCGGGCCTGGAACTCCGCCGAATAGGTGCGCTGCACGAAGTACCGGAATTGCCGCAGGCTGGGGCACTGGCCGCGGGGCTTGAGCCACATCTCACCTTCGCCGTCGGTCTCCACGTAGTACTTCTCGCGAAGGCGCTGATGCGCCTCGCTCATCGTGCGGCGCTCGTCCTTCAGGTACGATTTGGCCGCCCGGGCCATCCAGGCGATGTCCTGCTCGGTGAGCTGGTACACCAGGCTTTGCGAATGCACCGGCGGATTTCCGCGCCCGGCAGTGAGCTGGACGGTCTTGCGACCGCAGCGCTCGTAGCGAGGCAGGAGGGCGTCCAGCGTCTGGCCGCCTGCCCAGTACCTGCGCAGATATCGAAGCAGCGCACGGTCCGTGGTCTTGAGTTCGCGCGCCCTCGCTCCCAGCAGGCGGGCGCGACCGGACGGCTCGAGAATGGCTGTCGTTGCCACCAGCGGCTCGATGCACTTCCATGCGCGGTTGCGCCAGGCCAGAGCCCGCTCGCTCGCATGCAGTGATGCCGGGCGGGTTGGCGCGACCGACTCGCCAGCGTCCGGCGGCCGGGCGCGAGCGCCGATACTAGAAAGGCTCCCCCGTCTGGGCAACGCAAGTCGCTCCCCGATGCGAAAGAGCCAGACGGTGTCCTGCCCGGGGTCGATATGCAGCACCCGATGCAGGTGGCCGTCGAGCGTCACGAGGTCGTTCTTCAGCATGGCTTCACGCTCCCTTCCGAACGAAGTGGAGGCGAGTCCGCCTCATCGACCCGAAACGCCGCCAGCGGCTGGGAGGCGAGGTCGGGTGCCGTCATATCGGTGCGCAACCGGCGCTGGTGCAAAAGGACGCGTGCCGCCCGCAGCGCGGTGCCGGTCTCGACGCCGTGACGGGCATCGAAGCCGCCGCAGTAGCCGGCAAGCGTGGATGTGTGCCGGGCATGCGCGAGTTCGGCCAGAAGACGGGTCGCGACTTCATCGAGGCGCCCAGTCTGGGGAAGAGACTCGCCGGGCTTGGGCAGGGCGGCACGCACCCAGTCGATATTGGCGACGAGGGACCGGGGAATATCGGTGTCGAAAACGATGTGATGGCGTATGCCGCAGCGGGCGAAATAGACGCGCTGCAGCTCGAGCTTCTCGAGTGCGCGCACGTCTTCGGCCTCCCGGACGGATTTGGCGTTGAACGCTTCGAGCACCGTCTGTCCGGCGCGCTTGCGCGTGACCAGAAAGTCGGCGGTCATCACGGTCGGCACGTGGGTGCCGGGGTAGGCCGGATGGGCAATGCCCAGCTCGACCGCGAGTTCGCTCGTGATGGCGCGGTCCAGCGGAAACTGTTCGCGGATATCGACGACGTCGGCGCACCACTCGAGGATGAGAAGGAGGCCGTTCTCGATGTCAGAGAAGACGTGATGCGTGCGCCCTGTCTTCAGGCCGTGGATGCGTCGCGTCCTGCCCAACGACGAGATGTCGCTCGCTTCGAGCCACGGGCGATACGCGCTGCCTTCACCCTTGCCGTAGCCTTCGAGCTGACGGCGCCTGATGAGCTTTTCGGTCCATTTTGCGGGGCCGCGTCCCATGATGAGTCCTGTTCGGAGGTGCCGCACGGTGCCTTGAAGTTCGGACCTGGCGGCGGCGGTGCCAGGGGTTCCGTGCGGTGTAGGGAGCCGAAATCGCGGTTTCGGGTTGGCATCGCACCAGGAGCGTTCAATATCTCTCTGAAGAGACATATATCCCGAATATGAGACTTCCGAGGATGATATCCCATATCCGGGACATACTCCACCAATTTCGGGTAATTGCTCCCGTCGGCGGGTATGGACACATGGTGAACTGGCAACTCGAGGCGCGACGTATCCTGCGGGCGGAGCTGGCCCGCCGGGACTGGACCTACGCTCGCCTGGTCAGTGCGCTGGGGAAGATTGGGGTCGAGGAATCGGTGCGCTCGGTGACGAACAAGCTGTCACGGGGGACCTACTCGTTCGCCTTCTTCCTGCAGTGCATGAAGGCGATGGGGCGCGCCAGCGTCGAGATTGACCTGCGGCCCAT
>CAZNZH010000333.1:0-6515 GCA_964577445.1 uncultured Myxococcales bacterium | reverse complement strand
CAGCGATGGCCACCATAGGATCTATGTTGACGAGACCCCGCCGCTGTGCGTAAGTTTTTTCGGGTGTGATCTAACTTCGCGAGATCGCAGATCTCTCTTGTGCAGAAATTTCACCTCCCGTCACCCGACCCCTACGCCGCATCGGGGTCGGCTGGTAACACTCCCGGCCGAACCTGCCGCGGACCGAAGGCAGAGGAGCGGCGGGACGGCGGGGTCAGGGCTGAGCCTGAGCCGTGCCGTGACCGCCGCAATTACAAATGGTTATGAGATTTCAACCAATTATACAAGCATCAGCTTGCGTAATTGGTTTCGTGGGCTCATCCTTCACTCAGAGCAGGGGGCAAGGGCGCCTCCTGACGCTGAATACGGAGGATGAACCATGGATGCTCGCCGTTTGCTGCCTCGGCTCGCGATCTTTGCGGTCGTAGGCACCGCGCTCTTCCCGGCCTGTCACGACGACGACGGGCCGGCCAGCCCTGAGCCGCTGGACCCGGCCCTGGTCGCCGAAGGCCAGGCGATATTTCGCTACGATAGCTTTGGCGACCATGTCTTCTGGTCGGACACGCTGAAGCTGCACGAGGTCGTCGCCGCGGCGGTCGACCCGACCACGGCGCTGGGGGTCGGCCTGAAGGTGGACGCCGACGCCCTGCCGCCCGGCATCCTTGGGACCGCCGACCTGAGCGACCCTGCTACCACCGTGGCGCTGCTCTCGCTGGACGCGGTGCTCGGCGTCAAGGGCGAGGTGGACGCCGACGGCAACCTGACGTCGCTGGGGATCACCTGCGCCCTGTGCCACTCGACGGTCGATGACTCGGTGATGCCGGGGATCGGCCACCGACTGGACGGCTTTCCCAACCGCGACCTGAACGTGGGGGCCATCGTCGCCCTGTCGCCGGTCCTCGACGACGCGGCCAAGGCGGTCTTGAACTCGTGGGGGCCCGGCTACTATGACGCGCGCTGGAACCAGGACGGGCTCAACGACCCCACGGTGATCCCGCCGGCATACGGGCTGCGTGAGGTGGCGCTCGAGACCTTCACCGGCGAGGGCCCCGTGTCGTACTGGAACGCGTACGTCGCGGTCACCCAGATGCACGGGCAGGGCTCGTTTTCGGACCCGCGCGTGGGCCTCGAGATCGTGGCCGACCCCGATCTGGTCACGCCCAAGCTGCGGGCGCTGGCGGAGTATCAGCACAGCCTCCCGGCGCCGGCGCCGCCTGCCGGGAGCTTTGACGTCGCCGCCGCCGAGCGTGGCCGCGCGGTGTTCACCGGGGCTGGCACCTGCGCGAGCTGCCACAGCGGCGCGACCTTCACCGACGCAGCGACGCGGCTGCACGCGCCCGACGAGACCGGCATGGACCCGCAGCACGCGGACCGTTCGGCGACGGGCCTCTACCGCACGACGCCACTGCGCGGCGCCTGGCAGCACCCGCCCTACTTCCACGACGGCAGCGCCGCGACCCTCGCCGACGTCGTCGAGCACTACGACGGGTTTCTGCACCTGGGCCTCGCCTCGAACCAGAAGTCCGATCTGACCGAGTACCTCAAGTCTCTTTAACCCATATAAACACTGGAGAATTATCATGCAGATCGCTCTCATTCTCTTCGCTCTGGCCGCCATCGGTGGCGTCGTGCTGGCCGTCATTCGCCTCCGGGGCTCAAACCCGCCCACGGCGCTGGCGCTGGTCCACGGCGCCGCGGCCGCCGCGGGGCTGGTCGCCCTGGCGCTGCCCCTGCTCAACGGCGGCCTCGGCTCAGGCGCCGCGACCCTCGCGCTGGGCCTCTTCGTCGTGGCGGCCCTCGGCGGCTTCGTGCTCTTCGCCGCCCACCTGCGCGGCACCCTGTTGTCAGTGCCGCTGATGTTCATCCACGCCGTGGTGGCGGTCGTCGCCTTCGGGTCGCTGCTGGTGGCGGTGTTCGCGTGAAGTCGGGCCTTCGCATCCTGGGCCACCCGGCGCACGCGGCGGCCAGCCACATCCCCATGGGCAGCCTGCTCCTCGTCCCGCTGTGGGACCTGGGGGCGTGGCTGGGCGACGCGCCGGTGCTCTGGTCGGTGGCGCGGTGGTCGCTGGTCGCGGGCGTCGGAGGCGGCGCCATCGCCGGGATGCTGGGCCTCCTGGAATACGGGGCGTTGCCTGCCGAGCAGAGATTGCTGAGCCTGGCCAATCGCCACGCGCTGCTCGTCGGGACCGCGATCGTCTTGGCCCTCGGTAGCCTGCTGCTTCGGGACGGTGGCGGCCCGCCTGCCGTCCTGGGCAGCGTCCTCGGGGGCGCCGCAGCGCTGCTGGTCGCCATCGGCGGGTGGCACGGCGCCGAGCTCGTGTACGGCCACGGCGTCGGAGCCAGGCGCCGCGACCCCTGAAGGGTGCGCGGGCGGCGGCGTCACCGAAGCGTCGGCCCGCGCACCCTGCCGTCGGCGTCGACAAATCTTCCCGCGGGCGCCTTCATCCGCTCGCCGTCGATGAACAGGCCCGTGCGCACCTGCGCAGGGCGCGACGCTGGCGGCAGGGACACGATCACAGCGTCGCGCACCCACTCGCCCACGGGCCAGCGGGTCGTGGGGCTAAACCCCGCGCCCGGCCGGTGGTCTGCCAGGGCGACGCGCTTGTCTGCGGCGTCGAGCAGGTGAACAAAGACCCGCCAATTTCTCTCCACGGGGCGCAACGCGCGCCAGTAGCACGCCAACACCACGCGCTCGCCCGTCTGCGGCCCATCGCACACCGCGGCTGGACACGGCTCCTGACGGCAGCCGGCGAGCTCGATCTGCCGCTCACCCAGGACCGTTGGCACATTCGGCTGTAGATCACTTGGAAGCGCCGCATCCTTCGCGATGTTCACGAGCAACTGCGGCCGGATCCAGTCGTATCGCTTCTCGACCGCGGCGCCGACACTCTCGCCATAGAGCGTCGCCTGATAAAATGGGGTGTGAAACGCCTCGGCGACCCGCTCGTAGCGCCGCAGCGCTTCCAGCGGACCGGGCGGTGCGAGCCCGATCGGGCGAAGCGCGACAGGGGCGCGTGGGCTGCCGCGTAGCACCTCATAGGCTGCCATGATCGCGGGGTCTCTCGCCGCGGCTGAGCCCCAGGAATCGAGGAGATCGGTGGCCACCGGTTGCCTCGCGAACGCGGCGGTCACCAACGCGTCGTCTATGGTCTCCCGCTGAATCCATGGCTCCGAAGCCGTCACCGCGGGCGTAAACAACCCCGCGGTGTCGAAGACCTGCACCGGTGAATAGTAGCCCACGCGGCCGATGTCGCGGCCTATAAACCAGCTCTCCCGCTCGGGCTCCGATGAGGCCTCGATCACGCGGAAGAGCTGAGCGATCATGCCCAAGTGCTCCACATTCATGGACGCGATGTGACTTGGAGGGGTGCGCGAGAGGCCGTCGATGGCGTCGCGGACGCTCTCGACGCTCTTGTGCCTGACCCAAGAGCTGCCGCGACCGTGGGTAGCGTAGTCGTTGACGGAGAAGCGGACGTCCACCCGAAAGAACTGGACCGCCACCACCGCAAGAACCGTCACGACGACGACGCGTGTGGTGAGCGCGGATCCGCGCCATCGGAGAGGCTCCGAACCGAACCGCATCAGCCAGAGCCATGGAAACGGAGCGAAGGCGATGAGGGGCAGGAAGTGCCGATGGTTCGGCATCCAATCGACGGCTACCGACGCCACGAAGAAGAGGTTCGCGAGGAAGATGGCCGTGATCACACGGAGCTTTGAAGCGAAGATCATCGCCAGCGCAATGGCGCCTACGAGATAGACCCCCTCCATCGCGGTCGCCCCCTGCGAAGCCAGCGGGGCGAGGCGTTCGAGGTCCATCCCCATCCCCTGCTTCGCGAAATACGTCTGGGGCAACCACTGACCATAATACTGAAAGCGCCAAAGGAGCAGCGCCGACGTCGCGGCCGTGGTCAGGAGCGCGGGCCAAACGAGCGCGCGGAGCCGCTGCCCCCACGGGATGGCGCCCTCAGGGATGAGTGAAGCCAGACCCACGGCGAGGAGATAGAGCGGGGCCTCCGGGCGCGTGGCGCAGCTCAGCGTGGCGACAAAGGCCAGCAGGACGGCCGAGGGCGCCGAGGGTGCTCTCACCTGCCGTCGAAGCAGGACGGGAAACCAGATGATCAAGGCCACGAAGAGCGGGGTCTCCAGCCCCCAGAGCGCCCACGATGCGACGTAGCTGCACGCGACGTTCAGCAGCACCGCGGCGAGCGCATACGGTCTCTCGAGTCCCAGATTTTCGCGGCCGAATCGATATACCCCCAGCAAAAGCAGCGCGTAGCTCGCGACGGAGAGGAGCTTGGTCCCCAGCACCCCGTCCACCCCGAGCCAGATCAAGAGCGCCTGCAGCACGACCCACGACGGGTTCGAAAACCCCTCGACTCTCGCCCCATCGTTGTAGGTGAGGCCGTCGCCCGCGACCAGCCGGGAGGCGTAGCGCAGCGAGATGAACATGTCGTCGACGGTGCGGCAGAAATAGAACGCGATCTGGCTCACCGCGACGAGCACGATCAGCAAGGCGAGGGCGCGCGTCAGGGTCCGCTGTGAGGGCCACCTCATGTGCGATCGGCCGGGGACGTGGGCGGCGCGGTGTCAGGCACCCGCGAGACGCGCTGGGGGCGGGGCGCGCGGAACAGCCTCGGGGCGGCCTGGCCGTCGCTGGCGGCCTCGGGTTCGGCGCGGAAGATGGCGGGCGGGTCGCGGAGACCGGTCCGACGACGGGGCGAGTCGGCGCGTCCGGCGCCGCGCGAGGGGGGCCGCGCCGCGATGGAGCCGGCGGCGGCGGCTGGGGCGGCGTGGGTCATCGAGATCCCGGGGCGCTGGGGACGGCGACTGGGAGGGCGATGCTAGACTATGAGTGGCGGTCGCGCGGCGCAAGGCGCGGTGGAGCGAATCGTCGCCGGTGCGGCGGGGTCGGCGCGGGGCCGAGGTCGCGGGGTGCGCTCAATAGGTCGCAGCGACGCCCGAGATCGGGCGGTGTCTGAAAAAAGCGGCGCGGCCCGTCGCTTGCGAGGTCGCGCGGCGCCCGTAGGATGCGGGTCGCGTGTGTCGGCGGTGTCGAGGAGGTCGGCGATGGGGCAGCGGCAGTTGGAGCTTGGGCTCGGCGCGGCGGACGCTGGCGACGGGGTTGCGCGGGCGGAGATTGGGGCGGGGGCGGCCTGGTTTCGCGGGTTGGCACTCTCGAATGATGAGGAATTGCTTGGCGATCTGATGGGTGTGGCACATCGGGCTCCGTTTCGGCACATGGTGACGCCGGGCGGGTTTACGATGTCGGTGGCGATGACGAACTGCGGGGCGCTGGGGTGGGTGACCGATGGGGCGGGGTACCGCTACTCGGCCGACGATCCCGAGTCGGGGCGGCCGTGGCCGGAGATGCCGGAGTCCTTTCGCGAGCTCGCGCGGGCGGCGGCTCAGGGGGCGGGGTACGCGGGGTTTGAGCCGGACGCTTGCCTCGTCAATCGCTACGAGCCCAAGGCGCGGATGTCGCTTCACCAGGACCGGGACGAGCGGGACCTCTCGGCGCCGATTGTGTCGGTGTCCCTGGGGTTGCCGGCGACCTTTCGCTTCGGCGGGGCGAAGCGCTCCGACCCGGCCCAGCGCGTACCGCTGACCCACGGCGACGTCGTGGTCTGGGGCGGGCCGTCGCGCCTTTGGTTTCACGGGGTCGCGCCGCTGCGCGCCGGGCACCACGCGCTCACCGGCGCCTTCCGCTACAACCTGACCTTTCGCAAGGCCGGGTGACACTGCGCTATTCGAAGACCTCGGCCAGCTTGCCGTCGCTCGCGCCCAGCTCGCGGCCGACCAGCGCGCGGTACATCACGGCCAGGGCGGCGGCTTCTACGCTGATGGCGACGATGTAGATCAGCGACAGCACCACGATCGCGGCCAGACCGTCGGCGCGGACTCCGGCGACATAGACCGCCGCCGTGGGGAACCCGCTCGCGATGAGCACGACGCCGCCGAAGAAGAGCCCGCCGACCAAGCGGTTGCCCTTCAGCAGCTCGCCCGCCCGCACCAGCGCCGGCCGCAGCCGCAGGCCCTCCGAGCTCATCACGGCGAACGCGGTCGACAACGAGAGCACGGTGCGCACCGCCGGGACGAACATGACGGCACCCACCGCGTACACCACCGGCACCACGCTCTCCGGGGTCGTCGCCCCCAGCGCCGCGGCGCCGATGGCGACCAAGATCCCGCCGGGGATGGCGAGGCCGAAGATGCTGAGAATTCCTGCGAGGTTGATGCTCAGCACCCCGCCCCAGCGCTTCAGGCTGGCGCGGGTGGCCGCTTGCGGAGGCAGCCCGCTCAGCAGCACGCGGAGGCCGGCCCCCACCCCGAAGCTCAGGCTGGCCATCGCGACCAGAGCCACGCCGATGGTCGCCCACCACGCCCCCGAGCCGACGGCCATCTGGGCGGCGGTCTCCACGGTGGGCAACGAGCCCGTCAACGTCAGCAGGACGTTGGCAGCGACGGTCGGCGCGTAGCAGGTGGCGACGACGGTGAGCAGCTCGCGCTTGTGAGCG
>CAZNZH010000332.1:0-6519 GCA_964577445.1 uncultured Myxococcales bacterium | reverse complement strand
CAAGGCGACGCCACCGTCCACGCCGCGCCCTTTGGCGCCGTGGCCCTCTGCCTCACCTGGCTCTGGGGCCGCACGCCGACGCCGCCCGAGCCTTGATCAACGCTCGCCGCGTCGCTAGCTTGCCGGCCCCGAGCCGGAGAGCCCCGCGCGCATGTCCCTGTCCCCTGCCCCGTCTAGCAACGCTTCGGGCGGCCAGATCGCCCGCGCCGCCGCGGCCCTTCAAGCCGGCACCGAACCCGTCGAGATCATAGGCGCCGTCGGCGGATTCGCGGGTTTTGTCCTCGCCGCCATCCGCCAGCTCTTGCCGCGCACGCTGCTCGTGGTCACCCCCGACGACGCCCGCGCGCAAGAGATTCGGCTCGCGCTCGAGTTCTTCGAGCCCGGCTCGGAGCTCTTCGAGCCCGTCCAGCCCTTCTGGCCGCTGGACCACTCGCCCTACTCCGGCATGAGCCCGTCGCGGCTGCGCGTCATGGAACGCGTGGCGACGCTCTTTCGCCTGGCCCACGACCTCGAGGTCGCCTGCGTCGTCGTCCCCGCCAAGGCGCTGCTCGACCGCGTGATGCCCGCCCAGGCGCTGCTTGAGCGCGCGCGCCTGCTCGCGCCCGGCGACCGCCTGGACCGCGACGCCTTCCTGCGCTTTTTGGCCGAGACCGGCTACCACCCGGTGCCCGCCGTCGAGGACCCCGGCACCTTCGCGCTGCGCGGCGGCATCATCGACGTCTTCTCGCCGCTGTCCGAGCACCCCCTGCGCATCGAGCTGTGGGGCGACGAGATCGACACGCTGCGGTTTTTCGACCCCACGACCCAGCGCAGCCTCGGCTCGGTCGAGACCGTCATGCTGGGCCCCGCCCGCGACATCGTCTTCGACGACGAGAGTGTCCAGCGCGCGCGCCAGGCCGTCCGCGCGCTGGCCGACGAGCTGGACGTCCCCAGCACCCGCGTCCGCGCCCTGGTCGACGACCTCGAGGCCGGCATCCTCGCCGTCGGCATGGAGGAGCTGCTGCCCGCGTTTTGGCCTTCCCTCGACACGCTCTGGGACGTCGCGCCGGCAGACACCATCTGGCTGATCGACGAGCCCGAGGCCTGCGAGGAGGCCATGCTCGCGCGCTGGCAAGAGGTCAGCCACGCCGCCGAGCGCGTCCGCGCCGAGGGCGGCGAGCTGGCCTTCCCCGCCGGCGCCCTCTACGTCCCCGCCCGCGAAGCCATCGCCGCGATGCACGCCCGCGCGCGCGGTCGCCTCGTCGCCTTCGACACCCTCGACCGCCCCGGCGCCATCTCGCTGCGCTTTGAGGTGCAAGACAACGCCGACCTCCGCCGCGCCATCGAGGACGCGACGCAGAAGCGTGAAGACCAGGTCCTGTCCCCCCTGACCCAGCGCGTCCGCGCCTGGCGCGCCGAGGGCTTCGCCGTCGTCGTCTGCGCCCACAGCGAGGGCAGCCTCGAGCGCTTGCGCGGCCTGCTCGCCCACTACGGCCTCCGCGTCGACCGCCGCGACGAGCCTTTCCACCTCGGCCTCATCCCCGAGCTGGCCGCCAGCCCCGCCGAGCTCACGCTCTTCGTCGGCGACCCCGGCCACGGCTTCCGCGCGCCCGAGCTCAACCTGGTCCTCCTCGACGAGACCGAGATCCTCGGCAAGAAACTGCGCCGCCGCCACCGCCGCCACGCCCAGGTCGCCCCCGAGGCCGCCGTCGCGAGCTGGCGCGATCTCCGCGAGGGCGACTACGTGGTCCACCTCGAGCACGGCATCGGCCGCTACCTGGGCCTTGAAAAGACCGCCGTCAGCGGCATCGAGGTCGACTTCCTCGTCATCGAATACGCCGAGCGCAACAAGCTCTTCGTGCCGGTCGACAAGCTCCGCCTCGTCTCCAAGCACACCGACGCCGAAGGCCACGCGCCCAGCATCGACAAGCTCGGCGGCAGCGCGTGGCAGCGCAAGGCGACGCGGGTCAAGAAGGCCGTCCGCAACATCGCCGACAAGCTGCTGCGCATCTACGCCGAGCGCGAGCTGCGCGAGGGCTACGCGTTCGCCCCGCCCGGCGAGTCTTTCGCGCGCTTTGAGGCCGACTTCCCGTGGGACGAGACCCCCGACCAGGCCCGCGCCATCGAGGACGTCCTCGCCGACATGGAGCGCCCGCGCCCCATGGACCGCTTGATCTGCGGCGACGTCGGCTTCGGCAAGACCGAGGTCGCCCTGCGCGCGGCGGTCCTCGCGGTCCTCGACGGGCGTCAGGTCGCGCTGCTGGTCCCCACGGTCGTCTTGGCCGAGCAGCACCGCCTCACCTTCGAGCGCCGCCTGCGCGACTGGCCCATCCGCGTCGCGAACCTCACGCGCACGCAGTCCACCCAGCAGACCCGCGAGACCCGCGACGCCCTCGCCCGCGGCGCCGTCGACATCGTGATCGGCACCCACCGCATCCTCTCCCAGGACGTCGAGATCCCCAACCTCGGCCTCGTCATCGTCGACGAGGAGCACCGCTTCGGCGTCTCGCAAAAAGAGACCCTCAAGGGCCTCCGCCCCGACGTCGACGTGCTGACGCTGACCGCCACGCCCATCCCGCGCACGCTGCACCTCGCGATGACGAGCCTGCGCGACATCTCGCTCATCCAGACGCCGCCGGTCGACCGCCTCGCCATCCGCACCGTCGTCGCCCAGCCCAACGAGCGCGTCATCAGCGAGGCCATCCGCGCTGAGCTGTCCCGCGGCGGCCAGGTCTTCTTCCTCCACAACCGCGTCGAGGACATCCAGAAGAAGGCCGAGCTCATCCGAAACATCGTCCCCGAGGCCCGCGTCGACGTCGGTCACGGCCAGATGGACGCCCGCGCCCTCGAGCAGGTCATGCTGCGCTTCATGCACGGCGAGACCAACGTCCTGGTCTGCACCACCATCATCGAGAGCGGCCTGGACATCCCCAACGCCAACACCATCCTCATCGACCGCGCCGACCGCTTCGGCCTCGCCCAGCTCTACCAGCTCCGCGGGCGCGTCGGCCGCTCGACCGTGCGGGCCCACTGCTACCTGCTCATCCCGTCGCCTCACGCCCTCAGCGGCGACGCGGCCCAGCGCATCGCGGCGCTTCAGCGCTTCACCGAGCTGGGCAGCGGCTTCAATATCGCCAGCCACGACCTGGATATTCGAGGCACCGGCGACATCTTGGGCGCCGATCAGGCCGGCCACATCGACACCATCGGCTACGACGCCTACATGGAGCTGTTGCGCGAGGCGGTCGAGGAGCGCCGCGCCGTCACCGAGGAAGAGCAGCGCGCCGCGCGTCGGGTCGACCCGGACCTGAAGGTCTCGGTCGAGGCGCGCATCCCCGAGAGCTGGCTGCCCGAGACGACGCTGCGCCTGCGCTTCTACAAGCAGCTCGCCGGCGCCACGACCGTCGAGGAGGTCTACGCGCACTACCGCGACGCCCTGGACCGCTACGGGCGCGCCCCGGCCTCGGTGTCGAACCTGGTCGACCTGATGGCGATGAAGCTGGAGGCGAAGGCGCTGGGCCTCGCGTCGGTGGGCTACAACCGCAGCCACATCACGCTCCAGCTCACCGAGGGCGGCGCGCTGACCCCCATGGCGCTCGCCCGCTTCCTGTCGCGGCCGGCCAACCGCTGGCGGGCCACCCGCGAGATGCAGTTGCTGCGCCAGGTGACGCAGGCCGAGTGGGATCTCGGGCTGGCGACGCTGCGCGAATCATTGCGAGAAGTAAGCGATTTTGCTAAGAGCGCGGTCCGATGAGCACGGTCCGGTGAGCGCGGACGGAGGCGAGATGGCACGGCGGTGGACGGCACACGAAGCGCGCGCGGCTTTGCGGCCCATGTCGCTGGCTTTGCTGGCCGCGCTGGTGGGGGGCGCGGGCGGGGCAGCGTGCAAGCCCGAAAAGCCCGACGTCGTGGCGGCGGCGCGCGCGGAGGCGACGCGGCGGGCGGACGAGGCCCGGCAGACGACGGCCGGCGAGGGCGCGATGGGCCGGCTGGGCACGCCCGGCGGCGGCCTGGCCCCTGAGACGGCCGCGACCGTCGTGGCGCGAATCGGCGAGAGCACCATCACCCTGGGCGACATGGCCGAGTTCCTCACGCGCCAGTCGCGGCTCGAGCGGGCGCGGTACACGTCGCCTGACGCTCGACGCGCGCTCCTCGACGACATGGTGCGCATGGAGGTCCTTGCGCGCGAAGGCGTGCGGCAGGGGCTCGACAAGGCGCCGTCGGTGCGGATGGCCTTGAAGAAGGCGCTCGCCGAAGCGCTGCTGGATCAGGAGTCCGGCGGCGCGCTCTCGGTGGGGGCCATCCCCGAGTCCGAGGTCGCCCAGTGGTACGCCGCGCACCGCGACTCGTACGCGCGGGCCGAGACGCGGGAGGCCCTGCTGCTGTTGGTGGATGACGAGCAGGAGGCGCGCGACGCCCACGCCGCCATCAGCGAAGCCTTGGCGCGCTCCCCGGCAGAGGCCGTCACGCTTATCCAGTCGATGGCCGCGGACAAGTCGATCGATCCGCGCAGCCGAGCGGCCCGCGGGGAGCTCGGCGCCTTCGACCGCGCCGGCAAGAACCTCGAGGGCCAGCAGCGCGTCTCGCCGGAGATCGTCGCGCAGGCCTTCGCCGTGACCGAGACGCCCGCGCTGGCGCCAGTGCAGTACCTGGATGACCTGGCCTGGTCGGTGCTGCTGGTCACCCGAAGCCAGGCGGGCGGCACCGCGTCGCTGGACGAGGTGCGGGTTGAGGTTCAGGGCGAGCTGCTGGCACAGCGGCGGGAGAAGGCGCGGCAAGCCTTGGTGGACAGGCTGCGGGGCGAGGCTGACGTGAGCTTCGACGCCAAAGCGGTCGAGGCGCTGGGCGGCCCGGCGGGCGCCGGCAAGCCAGCCGGCACGAAGCCAGCCGGCGCGCTCTTGTTTGACGCCAAGGCCCTGCGGCGCGACCTGATCCGCGAGGCGCAGCCGGGCGTCGTGCCGGCGCAGCCGGAGGGCGATGTGCGGCGCTTGTCGCCCGAGGAAGTGCAGGAGAGGATGCGGCGGCAGCGCGAAGACCGGAAGACGTCGAGCGAGACGGGGGGCGTGAAGTGAGCGGCTTTAAGTGCATGAGCGTGCTGGCGCTGGCGATGCTGGCGCTCGGCGCCCCAGCGGCGAGCGCTGCCGAGGCCGACGACGCCTGGCCCCCCGAGGACGCCACCCTCATCGACGGCATCGTGGCGGTCGTCAACAGCGACCTCATCACGACCTTCGAGCTCCAACGCGCCATCGCGCCCTTTGAGGCGCAGGTCGAGGCCGCTGGGGAGCGGCTCGACGACGCGAAGCGGCTGAAGATCCGCGGCGACGTGCTCGAGGGCCTGGTCAACGATCTCCTGATCTTGGGCGAGGCCAAGAAGATGAAGCTCGAGGCCAAGCAATCGCAGGTCGACGAGCAGCTCGAGCGCTTGAAGTCGGGCAACGACTGGGATGAGGACGAGCTGGCGGAGGCGCTCCAGCAGGCGGGCTTCGCCTCGATCGCGGCCTATCGGTCGCACGTCGAGAAGGAGCTGCTGAAAAATCAGGTGCTCAGCATCAAGGTCGCGTCGCGGGTGCAGGTCGACGAGGACGAGGTCCAGCGCGCCTTTGACCACGAGATGGCGAGCGCCGGTGGCCTGACCCAGCGGCGGGCGGCGCACATCCTGATACGGCTGGACGAGTTCTCGACCGCGGCCCAGGAGGCGGCCGCCCAAGCGCAGTTGCTGAAGATCCGCGACCGGGTGCTGGCGGGCGAGGCCACCTTCGAGGAGGAGGCGCGGCGCGAGAGCCAGGACACGAACGCGGCCTCGGGCGGCGATCTCGGCTGGTTCGGCAAGGGCGATCTCGACCCGACCTTCGAGGCGGCCGTCTGGAAGCTCGCCGACGGCGAGATCAGCTCACCGGTGCGGACCGAGTTCGGCTTTCACCTGATCCGTCTGACCGGCGAGCGCCACAAGGACACGGCGACCGACGATGACCGCGCGACGCTGATGCGCCAGCTCCGCTACCGCCTGCGCGAGCGCGAGCTGGAGCGGCTCTACGCGCAGTGGATCAAGACCCTCCGCGCCGACTCGTTCATCGAGGTCCGCAAGGCCACCGCCGGTCTCGAGTGAGCGCGCGGCGCCTGCGTATCGGCCTGACCATGGGCGATCCGGCGGGGATCGGGCCCGAGGTCACGCGGGCGGCCCTGGCCGAGCTGGGCGACGTCGCCGACTGGGTCATCTACGGCCCGGAGGCGCTCTACCCCGCGATCGAAGCGCGGTTTGAGCCCAGCGACGGGCCGCGCGACGCGGTCGAGCGCTCGGCCTCTGCGCTGGCCTCGGGGGCCATCGACGGCGTGGTCACGGCGCCGGTGTCCAAGTCCTGCTTCGGGGGCGATTTCCCAGGCCACACCGAGCTATACGCCGCGCGCATGGGCGTCGCGGACGTGGTGATGATGATGGCCGGCCCCAAGCTGCGCACGGTCCCCGCCACCACCCACCTCGCCCTGCGCGACGTGCCCGCGCGGCTGTCGACGGATCTCTTCGTCCGCACGGCGCGCATCGTC
>CAZNZH010000331.1:0-6521 GCA_964577445.1 uncultured Myxococcales bacterium | reverse complement strand
TCATGATCCCCTTGGTGGGACACGTCCGCGAGCTGTCGTTTCTGCGCGAGATCGTCGACGCCGCCGCCCGGCGCGTGCTCGAGGAGGGCAAGATCGAGGTGCCCTACAAGGTCGGCACGATGATCGAGCTGCCGCGTGCGTGTCTGACCGCCGACGAGATCGCCGTCGAGGCCGACTTCTTCAGCTTCGGCACCAACGACCTGACCCAGACCACCTTCGGCATCAGCCGCGACGACTGCCCGCGCTTTTTGCCGCTCTACATCGACGTCGGCATCTTGCCCGTCGATCCCTTCGTGTCCCTGGACCCGGCCGTGTGTGAGCTGGTGCGCATGGCGACCGAGAAGGGCCGCGGCGTCAAGCCCGACCTGTCCATCGGCATCTGCGGCGAGCACGGCGGCGAACCGCGCTCGGTCGCGTTCTGCCACCGCATCGGCCTGGACTATGTGTCGTGCTCGCCGCCGCGCATCCCGGTGGCCCGCCTGGCCGCTGCGCACGCCGCCCTCGCGGAGGCCAAGTGAGTCGTCGGATACCCAGGGAGCTCCTGTGGTTTTGCGCGCTCGCCCTGTGCTGCGTGACCGCCTGCAAGACCCGCGAGCTGGGCTCGCCGCACCCCGGTGACGCCTTCAGCTACCCGGTGGCCGTGACGGCGGACCCGGGCGGCCGCTTGATTTGGGTCATCAGCGGCAACTTCGACCTCGCCTGGCGGGGCGGCGCCGTGCTGGCGATGGATGTCGTGACCCACGACTTCGTGCGCGACGTGGCCGGCAACCCCGTGGGCTTCCAAGTAGGCGGATTTCCAGGGCCCTTCGTCATCGAGACGCGGGCCGGCGACCCGTCCGTCCGCGACGGCTACATCGTCAGCCGCGAGGAGAACGCGCTGTACCACGTGACCCTATCGGGCGACCCGGACGCGCCCGAGATCGCGTGCGAGGGCGGCGTTCGTATGAACACGGGGATCCTCGACTGCCCCGGCACGGAGGACATGGGCCCACTGAAGCTCAGAGACCCGGCGCGCGACGGCAAGCTCCGCGAGGTGACGCTCGGCGAAGACCCCTACTCGGTGATGCTGCATCGAGCCGCCGCCGGGCAGAGCGACGACCTGCTGCTCACCAGCGCCTTCATCGACGGGACCGCGGCGATCTTCAGGGTCAAAGACGGCGTGCCAGAGCTCGTCGACTCGACGCGGCTGTCCACGGGCCTCTACGCCTTCGCCGAGAACCCCAAGACCGGGCGCATCTACGCCACGTCGAAGAGCTCGACCGCCATCGATGTGCTGGAGGTGCGCGCCCCCGACCCCGACGCCCAGCCCATCGTGGACTCGAAGGGCACGATCATCGACCCGCACCCCGTCCTCATCCGCCAGCGCAGCATCGCCGTCCCCACGGCGCTCTTGGGCGACACGGGGCGCGGGCTCGCCTTTTCGACAGATGGCAACACGCTCTTTGTCGCCTATCGCTCACCGGCGTCGGTGGTGATGATCGATGTCTCGGTCGGCCCGGATGGCGTACCGGTCGACCGGGTCATCGCGAAGATCCCGGTGGGGATTCGGCCCAGCGCCATCGCGGTGGTGCCCGGGATCCCCGGAGACCCCGAGGCCACCGAGCTGGTCTACGTGACCTGCCAAGCGGCGGACCGCATCGACGTCATCGACCCGGCCTTGGCCCAGGTCGTCGACCACATCCGCACCGGGCAGGACCCCTTCGGTATCGCCTTCATCAACGCGCCCGATCTCGGGCTGCGGCGACTCTATGTGGCGAACTTCCTGGCTGAGACGATCGGGGTCATCGAGCTGGACCCCGCGTCGCCTTTCTACCACGTCGAAGTGGCGGAGCTCCGATGACCGCGCGAGCTTCAGTCACCGCGCTGGCGGCGTCGTTGGGCCTGGCCGCTGCCGCGTGCGGTGGGAGCCCCAACGGCCCGACCGGCGCCTTCGAGTCGCCCATCGACTTCAGCTATGCCTGCGAGGGGCTCGACGGCGAGGCCGGGCACACCGTCGCGCCGCTCGAGCCAAACGAGATCACCCGCTCCTTGGGCGACGCGTTCGTCTGCAGCGCCGACCAGAGCAGCGGCTACGACGCGCGCCTGTATGGGCTGGTGCTGAACTCGAAGCCGGCGGGCGTCCACATCATTCAGTTGAACCCGACGGCGCGCGGGGGCCGCGCGGTGCTGGACGCCAACCCGGTGATCCCGGGCTACACCTCGATCCCGGTCGCGCCTGGCCCCGTCCGCCTCCTGCGATCCAGCGATTATCAGGCGTTTTGGGTGCTGTCCGCCGGATCCCCGGCCGTCACGCCCATCGTCGTCCAAGGCTACGACGACGCCCAGCGTTCGGTGCGCGTCGCTCGCGACCCCAAACCGTGGGCGCTGCCCGGTGCGCCCGCCGACGGGATCATCGTGGCCGGGGCAGACCCGCACGAGGACACGCTCATCGTGACGTCGGCGCGGGAGCCCGTCCTGTGGACGATGAAGGTGAGCCGCCTGATGACCGAGCCGCCGGCGATCTCGACGGTCGCGCTGCCCGGCCGCGTGTCGTCCATCCAGGCCATGGGGGAGGATTTCCTGATCACCTGGGTCGGCCGGCCGGTCATCAGCCGCATGAAGGCGGACGGCACGGTGCTCTTTGAAGCCGGCATCCGACCGGAGTGCAGCGACACGCTGGACAACGACGGCGACGGGCTCACCGACGCCGAAGACCCGGATTGCTACGGAGAGACGGACACCACGGAATCGGGGGGCGTGGCCGCGCGCCCGGCGGCCGGGAGCCCGGCGTCGTCGAACGGAGCCATCGCGTACTGCGCGGACGGGCTGGACAATGACGGCGACGGGCTCACCGACGCCGAAGACCCTGCGTGCACCGGCAACGCGAACGGCGAGGCGCTGCCGCAGTGCGCCGATGGTATCGACAACGACGGCGACGGGCTCACCGACACCGATGACGAGAGCTGTTACGGCCCGACGGACCTCCACGAAGGCGAGATGGGGCCCTTTGGGCCGTACGGCGCCGCGCTGGTCGATGCCGGCGACGTCGGGCGCTTCGTCTACGTGACCGATCCCCAGCGCGGGCGGGTGGCGGTCTTTGAGGTCACGGACACCGGCTTTACGCGCATCAACGTGAGCCTGCCCCAAGGCGAGGTCGAGCGAATCAGCTACGCGGACTATGACGACCTGCCCAGCGGCACCGCCGTGGTCGGCACGTCGAACGTGATCACCCACTTCGGCGCGCGGGCGCCGGGGCTGCCCGGCCCGGCGGCGGCTGGCGAGCAGGATATCGTCTTGCCAGCGCCGGTCATGGCGACGCCGACGGCCGGACACCTCCGCGGCGAGTGGTGGGAGCGCCTGGTCCAGACGCCCGACGGCTTGGGTGTGGGCCTCAGCCGCGACCGGGTGTGGCTGCCGCAGGTGTGCGATTCGGACGTGGATTGCACCGCGGCCTACGAGGACATCTGCGCGGCGGACACGAAAGATCTCGAGCGCTGCGAGCTGCTCTCGGCCCCGGCGGCCGGCCAGTCATGCACCCGCCCGCCCAACGACGACCAGAGCTGGTACGTCTTCCTGCCGCGCCTCGACGGCACGATCCAGCTCATCGAGTCCGTGCGCGCCGGGCAGCCGCTACATCGGCTGGCGCAGCTCACCAACGAGCCGCGCCGCCGCTCGATGAACGTGAGTCGGCCCGCGCTGTCGATCCGAGGCGAGCACCTCGCGTTTGGCAGCCGCGTCCCCGAAGGCTATGCGTTCCTGGGCCCGTTCGCGGAAGAGAAGTACCCGCAGACCGAGCGCGAGCTGCAGATCGCGCCGCAGCTCTTTCGGCGTTTTGGCATCACGCCGCCAGGCATCACGAGGCCGAGCGATGCGTGCGATCCCATCGCCGCTTCGGTGGACCTGGACCAAGTCCCGACCGAGGGCTGGACCGTCACCTACGAAGGGGTGATCCCCGGGACGGACAGCGCGCTGGGGCATCTGAGCGCGGGGGGCGCCGCGAACGAGGCGACGTTTTTCGACGCCAACGCGCGCTTTGACGAGCTGGGAGTGCGCGCCGGAGACTGGCTGACCCTGGAGTTTTCGCCGAAGTCGCTGACAGAGGCCCGGCGCGCGGCGTTGACGGCCAACAGGCTCGAGCCGAAGCCGACAGGCGTCGTCCGGGGCGTGACGCTGGAGTGCCCTACCTTCCCGGCGAAGGTGACCCTGCTCGAGTTCGCCATCGCCGCGGTCGTCGACGATCAGACGCTGGCGCTGGACCTGAGCTCCGGGCGGCTGCGGCCCGTGGCGCTGGCCCTGGACGAGGAGGCCGTCAAGCCCACCGAGCTCGCGCTGGCCGACTGCCGGTCGAGTCGCGAGCTCTTGCGCGATTCCCTGACGATCCCTGAGTCCGAGAAGCTCGTCAGCGTCGAGCAGGCGTGGCCGGGGTTTGCGCTGACAGAGCTGCCCGACCGGCTGCTCTACTCGGTGCGCGGAGACGCCGCGTGGATCGTGGTCGGGGATCGCTCCGGCTTCCTCGTCGACAGCGGGCGGCTCCCCACGTCGACCATCGCGAAGACCGTGGGCGGCGCGTCCCCGACGGTCAAGACCACCTACTCGGCCTGCCCGCCCGCCCTCGATGAGATCGGCCTCGACGCCTACGAGGGGCTGCTCGCGGGTGCTGAGCCGCATCTGGCGACGCCGAGCTTCGGTCTGGACGTGTTCCCGGGCTGCCGCACGGTGGTCACCGGCGACAGCACCGCCGTCGAGCTCGTCTCACCGCAGCGCGACACGCGGTGGTCGTTTCAGGTGCTGGGCCCCCACGTCCCACGGACGATCTCGGGCGGCAACATCGGGGTTCGCGCGCCGTTTCTTGAGCTGTGGCGGTGGCTCGTGGAGCTCGACCCGGTCAGCGGCCGCGTCCGCCTCATCGAGGTGCGTCCAGGCGACGGTCAGACGCTGGTTCAGGGCGTCTTCGAGTAGCCCGCTCACCGCCGCGGAGCCGGACATCCCGTGCCCTTGGCGTCGTATGGGCTTGTGCCAGGCGGCCTCGGGAGACTAGATACCGCGGGCGACTCTTGGAGGTCTCGATGTCTGTCAGCCTGCGCCCGCTCGTCCTCGCCTTGGCCCTCATCGGTGGCCTGTCCGCCTGCCGCGACGACGGCGACGGCTCCTCGAGCTTCGATGCCATCAAAGAGACCGTCGGCGTCAACGATCTGGGCGGGGGCGATCTGGGCCCGAAGCCCGACGTGACGCTGCCTGACGGGTTCATCCCCGACGGCGCGCTGCCCGACGGGATCACCCCCGACGGCGCGCTGCCCGATGGCGTCGCGGGCGACGTGAACGCGCCGGCCGGTTCGATCAAGGCGCTCCAGTTGGCCGCGGAGGCGCTGGGCTGCGACCCCAAGGGGTTCACCAACGTGCTGGCCACGGCCAAGGTCAAAAACGTCATCGTCACGAGCGGGAAGTACGACGCCTTCACGTCGACGACCGGGGGTGCTGACCTCGACGGCTACTACATCGCCGATCAGGACGGCGGCCAGTGGTCGGGCATCAACCTCGTGGTCGCCCGCACCGAGGGCACGAACCTTCAGCCCGGCGACCTCATCGACGTGACCGGCGAGCTGACCGACCGCTTCTGCAACACGCAGCTCAAGTCCAGCAGCCTGCAGGTGGTCGGCACGCTGGCCGCGCCCGAGCCGCTGGACGTCGTCGCGCCGGCGAGCTGGGAGCCCTACGAGGGCATGCTGGTTCGCGTGCCGGGCGCAAAGGTGACCGAGGCCCTGTCCGGGGGGCGTTATGGGCTCGAGGGCGGCCTGGTCGTGGACCACGAGTTCGACTTCTTCCTGTCGATGGAGGTCGGCAGGTCCTACGACGTCGTGGGGCTGATCAACTTCCCGTTCAACCAGTACCGCATCCAGCCGCGCTCGGCGGACGACGTGGTGAAGCTGGCGGTCGTGACGCCGGACGCCGACGGCGGACCCATCGGCGACGCGCCCGACGGCGGTCCAGACGGTGGGGACATCACCGAGCCCGGGCTCACCTCGATCTCGACGATCCAGGGCGGGGCGTTGAGCCTCGGCTGCAAGGCGGCGGACGGGGACTTCCAAAACGGAGCGTCCAACCTCAGCGTCCGCGGCGTCATCACGACGACGAGCTGGTCCGCGTCGGCGACCCGCGTCGCATACGGGCTGAGCGACGGGACCAGCAACGCGCACTCCGGCATCGTCCTGACGCTGCTGAAGTCGGCGAACCCGCAGTGGGCCGTCGGGGACACGCTGCTCGTCAAGGGCGGCCACCTCGAGTACTTCTGCGAGAGCCAGCTCGCGGGCGACAGCGCGGCGATCGCGGGGACCGGCATGCCGCTGGCCGTGGCGCCCAAGCTCGACGGGCTGGGCGCCAACCCCGAGCAGTGGGAAGGTGTTGTGGTGGACCTGACCAACGTCACGGTGGCGTCCAACAGCGACTTCACGAAGTACGGGGAGCTCACGGTCGGCGGAGGCCTCATCATCGACTCGATCATCATGGGCAAGGGCGCCATCACCCAGCCCGCGGTGGGCAAGAAG
>CAZNZH010000330.1:0-6522 GCA_964577445.1 uncultured Myxococcales bacterium | reverse complement strand
GTGGCGTCCTGGTGTCGGGCCCCGCGGGAGGTCCGGGTGTCCTCGACCGCGCTCGCGCGTTAAACCCACGCCGCAGTGTGCGCCGCAACGTCAGGGCCGCGGAGCGCGGCCTCCAAACCGCGACACGCGGATCGGTCCGCCCCAAAAGCCTCACCAGAGCATCACGACGAAGCTCCTCCCCGCCAGCCGCACCGGCAGATGCAGGTGGTCGATGAGCTCGAGGCCGGCCAGCCCCACCATCGCCAGCCACAGGGCCGACACCCCCAGCAGGACGCGCGGCAGCGCCCGAGACAAGCGCCCGGAGCGCGTCACCACGCGCGGCAAGAGCGTCACCCCCAGCAGCATCGGCGTCGTCATGGCGACCAGGGTCAGCATGAGCAGGGCGCCGTGCAGCGGTGAGCCCGTGGTCGCGCCGAGGCCCAGCACCCACAGCGGGATCATGCAGGGCAGCAGGCCCATCAGCAGGCCGAGCGCCAGATGGTCGAGCGCGCGCCCGCCGCTCATGTGGGGGAGGACCGCCGTGCTCACGCGGCTGGCCATGCGCTGCCAGATGGGCTCTCGGCGGCGCTCCAACCGCATCCGGGGCGGGCGGCGCCGGATGAGCTGCGAGGCGAGGATCGCCGCCGCCATGGCCAGGGCCAGGATGGCTCCGGCGCGGTGAAAGCCGGCGCCCAGCCCGCTGCCGACCAGCCCGGACAGGGCTCCAAGGGTCATGAGGGTCATGGCGCGACCCGCCTGGTACGTGAGCACCGACAGGGCGCCCGTGCCAGCGCTGCTGCCGCGCGCCACGCCCGCGACGTCGAACCCGACCACCAGGGGCCCGCACATGCCGGCGCAGTGAAAGCTGACCCACAGCAAGCCGAGGCTGGTGAGCTGGGTCCACGCCGCGGCCGTCGCCTCGGTCACGGCGAGGGCGGCGCCGCGTTCGCAGGCCCGGCGGAGGTCGCCGCCGCCGGCAGCACGACCACCGGGTGGGTCAGCGCCACCACATAGAACGCGACGTTGAACGCGAGCAAGATGGCGAAGAACGCGGCGATGGCGATGGCGGTGCGGTTCACGCCGGCCGGTGGGGTCGGCTCGGTGGGCTCGCTCACGGGGGGCCTCCGGGTGCGGGCGCGCGCGGCCCGAGGACTTGGATCTGGAGGCGCTGCTCGGTCGCGCTCTCCGAGTCGGTGATGACCAGCGCGACGGCCGCGCCCGCGGTCATCTCGGCGGCCGGCACCTCGAGCACCACGGGGAAGCGGTGATTTTTGAAGGGCTCGAGCCAGAGCTCCGACTGCGGGATGATCACGCGCGGATCCCCGGCGATGGCGGGCGCCAGCGTGAAGAGGGAGGCCGCCGGGTTCTTGTTGACCACGTGGATCAGGACGCGGTTTTCGACCAGCCCGTCGTGGACGAGGTACGGCACCCCTTGAACACGGGTGACGTTGGCCTCGAAGGGCTTGTGCCCGCGGAACACGTGGGTCGCCACGGCCAGCCCCAGCAGACCCGCCAGCAGGTAGGCGAAGACCCGCGGCCGCCAGAAGCGCCGCGGCTCTCCCGACAGCCCCGCCTGGGAGTCGTAGCGGATCAGCCCCTTCGGTCGCCCCACCTTGACCATGATCTCGTCGCACGCGTCGATGCAGTAGGCGCAGCCGATACACTCGAGCTGTAGCCCCTGGCGGATGTCGATGCCGGTCGGGCACACGACGACGCAGCGGTTGCACGCCACGCAGTCGCCCGCACCGGGCTCGCTGACCTTGCCCCGCGGCTCGCCCCGGCGGGCGTCGTAGCCGATGATCAGCGTGTGGTCGTCCTGAAGTGCCGACTGAAGCCGCCCGTAGGGGCAGATGACGATGCAGAGCTGCTCGCGAAACCACCAGAAGTTGAAGTACAGGATGCCGCTCATCACGACGGTCCAGATGAAGGCGGCCGGGTATTCGGCCGGGCCCTCGGTCCACAGGCGCGCCACGCCGTCGGCGGACACGAAGTAGGCGATGAAGATGAGGGCGATGGCGACGGAGAGCACGGCGTAGATGGCGTGCTTGAGGCCCTTTCGCCAGAGCTTGTCGAAGCTGAAGGGCGCCCGGGCCAAGCGCGCGCGACGGGCGGCGGGCCCCTCGATAAGGCGCTCGATGCGGCGGTACACGCCGTCGAGGAACACCGTCTGGGGGCAGGCCCAGCCGCACCACACGCGCCCAAAGAGCGCGCTCATCACGATGAGGCCGAAGCCGATCCCCGTCAGGATGAAGAAGACGAGGTAGAAGTCCTGGGCGTTGAAGCTCTGGCCGAAGAGCCAGGCCTGGCGGGCGGGGATGTCCAGCAGCACCGCCGGCTGCCCACCCACTTTGAGGAAGGGCAGCCCCGCGTAGAGGAGGATGAGGACGGCGTAAACCCACGGTTTCGCAGTGGAATAGCGGCCCTTGGCGTCCGCCGGCAGGACGTAGCGGCGGTGGCCGCCGTCGTCCAGCACAGACAGCGAGTCCAGGTTCGGGGCGTTGCGCTGCTTGGCAGCCATGGCGGCGTTCCCTGCGCGGTGGTCGTCGCGCGCGTCGGTGGGCCGCACCGCGCCGCCTGGGGGGCGGGCGATGCACCTGATTCAGCTCAAACCCGCCCCATCAAGGCGCGGCGGGCGCCCTGCCCTCGGCGTCGACGCCCTCCGGCGCCTTGCCAGCGACGTTTGTGTTCGCCAGCGTCAGCAAGTACGCCGCCACCTCGCGCACCTTGGTGTCGCCCAGGGTCGGCCGCCACGCGACCATCCCCTTCGCCACGACCCCGGTCGCGATCGTCTTGTAGACGCTCACCGGGTCGCCCCCGTGAAGCCACCACGGGTCGGTCAGGTTCGGACCGATCTTCCCCTCGGCACTCCCCCCGTGGCAGGCGACACAGTAGGTCTTGAAGATCTCCGCGCCACGCGCGACCACCGCCGGATCCGCGACCAGCGCGCTCAGCTCCTCCGGCGTCACCTGCGAGGCCAGCATCTGGTCCTGCCACGCCGCCTGCTCCACCGCGAACCGGGACGCGTGCGACGGCAGGATCCCGGCGCTCTGGTACAAAAACCAGTACACCATCGCGAAGGCGATGCTCCCCCAAAAGGTCAGCAGCCACCAGTTGGGGAGCTGGTTGTCGAGCTCGCGAATGCCGTCATAGACGTGGTCGGTCTCCACCGGCGCGTCATGGGTCCGCTCAGACATCATCGGGGCCTCCACGGGTCTCACGGGCGTCGTCGGCGAGCGGCAAGGCGGCCATTCGCGCGTACTCGGGGTCGTGTCGGCCGCGCAGCCAGGACCTCACGATGACCGCCGTGAAGATGGCCGCGAACACCAGCATCGAGAAGATGGGCAGGGTCAAGAGCTCGGTGTGCGACAGGGCTTGGCTCAGCATGGGCTGCTCCTTGGGGGCTAGGGGGTGGCCGGGGTGGCCGGGGTGAGGCCGCTGACCGCGGCGCTGGTGGTCACGGGCGGTCCGGTGTTCTTACCGAGGGACTGGAGGTAGGCGATGATGGCGACCAGCTCCGAGTCCCAGGCGACCGCGACGCCCTGGCTCGCGAGGTCGGCCGCCAGCGCCCGCCCGTCGGCCTCGACGCGCCGTGAACCCTCGGCGATGTCGTCGGCGGTGTAGGGCACGCCGAGGGTCTTCATCGCGCGGAGCTTCAGCGCCGTGTCGCCCACGTCGATGCGCCGGTCGGCCATCCAATGGTAGGGCGGCATCACCGAGCCGGGCGAGGTCGACCGCGGGTCTATCATGTGCTGATAGTGCCATGAATTCGGATACTTACCACCGACGCGCGCGAGATCGGGCCCGGTGCGCTTGGAGCCCCACTGGAAGGGGCGGTCGTAGATGCCCTCGGCCGCCGTGCTGGGAGGGCCGTAGCGCATCACCTCGCTGACGAAGGGCCGGATCATCTGGCTGTGGCAGGTGTAGCAGCCCTCGTTGACGTAGACGTCGCGGCCGTGGAGTTCGAGGGCGGTGTAGGGCCGCTGCACCGAGCCCGTCAGCGGCACGGCCTCTGCGATGGTCAAGGTCGGGATGATCTCGACGACGCCGCCGACGAGCGCGGCGAAGACCACCAGCACGGTGAAGATCAGCGCGCGCCCTTCCAGGATGCGGTGAAAGCCGTGCCCCCGGTGCTGACCCTGCATCTCCTTGCCGAAGAGCTTCCACGCGGCGAGGAACATCGCGACCAGGACCACCGCGGTGGCGACGGCGAACACCGCGTCCGTGGCGAGGAAGACGACGGTGACGATCACGCCGACAGAGGCGAGCACCACGGGCTTGCCGAAGACGACGCTGGACCACGGGGTCTTGGGCCCGGGCTCGTCTTCGGCGACGGTGACGGTGACCTCGACGGCCTCGCCGCGCTGCGCGGTCTTGAAGAGGTTCCACGCCATCAGGCAGAACCCGATGAAGTAGAAGGTGCCGCCCACGATTCGCATGATATACATGGGCTGAATCGCGATGACCGTCTCGACGAAGCTCGGGTAGAGCAGCGCTCCCTCGCCGTCGACCGCGGCCCACATCAGGCCCTGGGAGATGCCGGCGACCCACATGGCGACCGCGTAGAGCAGGATGCCCAAGGTGGCGAGCCAGAAGTGGAAGTCGGCGGCGGCCGTCGAGTAGAGCTTGGTGCCGAAGAGGCGCGGGACCAGCCAGTAGAACATGCCGGCGGCCATGAAGCCGTTCCAGCCGAGGGCGCCGGTGTGGACGTGGCCGATGATCCAGTCGGTGTAGTGGGCGAGGCCGGACACGCTCTTGATGGCGAGCAGCGGGCCCTCGAAGGTCGCCATGCCGTAAAAGGTCACGCCCGCGATGAGGAACTTGATGACGGGGTCGGTGCGCAGCTTGTCCCAGGCGCCGCGGAGCGTCAGCAGGCCGTTGAGCATGCCGCCCCAGCTCGGGGCCCACAGCATCACCGAGAAGACCATGCCCATGGACTGCGCCCACTCGGGGAGCGCCGTGTAGAGCAGGTGGTGGGGGCCGGCCCAGATGTAGAGGAAGACCAGCGACCAGAAGTGGATGATCGACAGGCGGTACGAGTAGACGGGGCGCTCGGCGGCCTTCGGCAGGAAGTAGTACATGATGCCCAAGATGGGCGTGGTCAGGAAGAAGGCGACGGCGTTGTGGCCGTACCACCACTGGACCAGCGCGTCTTGGACCCCCGCGTACACCGGGTAGCTCTCAAGCCCCGCGAGCACCGGCAGGGCGAGGCTGTTGACGATGTGCAGCAGCGCGACGGTCACGATGGTGGCGATGTAGAACCAGAGCGCGACGTAGAGGTGCTTTTCGCGGCGGATGGCGAGGGTCCAAAAGAAGTTCACCGCGAACACGACCCAGATGAGCGTGATGGCGATGTCGATGGGCCACTCGAGCTCGGCGTACTCCTTGCCCTGGCTGATGCCCAGGGGCAGCGTGATGGCCGCCGCGACGATGATGAGCTGCCAGCCCCAGAAGTGAATCGAGGACAGCCAGTCCGAGGCCATGCGCGCCTTGGTCAGCCGCTGCGTCGAGTAATAGACGCCGGCGAAGAGCATGTTGCCCACGAACGCGAAGATGACCGCGTTGGTGTGCAGCGGTCGCAGGCGCCCGAAGGTCAGCCACGGGGTGTCGAGGTTGGCCTCGAAGAAGGCCAACTGCGTAGCGATGGTCAGGCCCACCAGCATCCCGACGATGCCCCAGACCACCGACGCCCAGACGAAGCGGCGCACGCTCCGGTCGTCATAGGTGACACTCACTTCGCGCATGGATCTTCCTTGGGGCGGTTGGGGTCATCGGCCGGGGCGGCGGAGCTGGGCGACGCGTCGTCCTCGAGGGGCAACAGCGACAGCCGGTCGGCGTGGGAGTGGTCGCGCTGGCCGACGCTGTAGATGAAGAGCAGGACGCCGAGGAGCGCGATGATGAAGCTGACGAAGAGGGTGAGGTGGATGGCGTTCACGCGGCCACCTCGGGCAAGACGGTCAGGCGCGAGCTGGTGATCTTCGCTTGCGCCGCCGGCCGCGAGGGCTCGCGCAGCGACGCGGCGGTCAGGCCGAGGATCACCAGCGAGCTGGCGGGCATGGCGATGGCGCAGACCAGCGGTGTCAGGACCCCGGCGATCGCCAGGGCCACGCCGCCGGCGTTGTAGACCGCGGCGACGGCGAGGTTGCGGCGGGTGACGAGGCGCACGCGGCGGGCGGTGTCCAGGGCGGCGGCGATGGCGCCGGTGCCGCTGCCCACGGCGAAGATGTCGCAGCGGGCGGGCAGGCTCGGCTGGTCGATGGCGGGGGTCGCCGAGACCCAGGCCGCGTCGAGCGCCGGGCCGTCGTTGATGCCGTCGCCGATGAAGAGCGTGTCCTGGCGGTCCATGCGGCGAATCAGCGCGGCCTTGGCGTCCGGCTTGAGGCCGCCGAGGGCCCGCTCCGGCGCGACGCCGAGGGCGCGGGCGACGGTGGCCACGCGGGCCGGGTCGTCGCCGCTGGCGATCCACGACTCGACGCCCAGGGCGCGTAGCTCATCGACCTCGCGGCGGGCGTCGAAGCGCAAGACCTCCTCGAGGCGGAGCTCGGC
>CAZNZH010000329.1:905-6523 GCA_964577445.1 uncultured Myxococcales bacterium | reverse complement strand
ATCACCATTCAGTCACCGACTCGCAGCCTCCCCCGACGTCATCCCCCCCCTCGCCCGAGCCCCAAAATTCCGCGACCAATCATGATCCCGTCGTAATTATAATGAGTTACACACCACCAAGGCAAAATATGAATAATTTCAGCATCATAGCGGCACCCCGGGTGCTGTTCTTGACGCTTGCTCTCGGAAAATTGTTAATGATATCGGGCGCTTAGTTGGATCCTGGGTCCCGCTCCGTGGCGGGCTCTGCTCCGTGGATCCGCTGCGTCAGGCCTCCGCTCCGCCGCCAGTGTCGACCCCGTGCCTTGGCCGTGTCATCGTGGGGCGGTCCATGGTTGGAGGGCATGATGCGCTGGGGTCTGGTGTTTGGGCTGAGTCTATTCGTGGCCTGCGGTGGTGGGCGGGCGACCGCGCCCGATGTGGAGATCATCGAGGACGCTGATGGCGGCCCGGAGGCCCCGCCTCTCGGTGACGAGCGCTTCGTGCTCGACGACGACGGCGCGGTCTTGGTGCTGCGCGGGATCAACGTGATCAGCGCGGCCAAGTCCGACCCGGAGCGCTTGGCGCGCATCGACGCGAGCGACGTGGAGCGCATCGCGACCCGCTGGGGGTTCAACTTCGTCCGCCTGCTGATCTTCTGGGACGCTCTGGAGCCGCGGCCGGGGGAGATCGACCAGGGCTACCTCGACGCCGTGGCCGAGCGCGTGGACCTGCTGCACGCCGCGGGCGTCTGGGTGATGCTGGACATGCACCAGGACGTCTACGCCGCGAAGTTCTGCTGTGACGGTGCGCCCGAGTGGGCCATCCGCGATGACGGTGAGCCTTTCGAGCTCTCAAGCCAGTGGTTCGCCAACTACTACCAGCCCGCGGTGATGCGGGCCTTCGACAACTTCTGGGCTCACGACGGGCCCCACGCGGACCTGCAGCAGCACTACGCGGCGGCATGGGTGGCCGTGGCCAAGCGCTTCCTCGATCACCCGGGCGTGTTGGGATGCGACCTGATGAACGAGCCCTTCCCGGGTTCGCACTTCGACGTCCTTGAGGCGGTGTCGCGCCAGAGCCCCGCAGACGGCGGCCCGTCGCGCCAGTTCGACGAGGAATTGCTTGGGCCGTTCTACCAGCGGCTCGTCGACGCCATCCGGGCGGTCGACCGCGACGGCTGGATCTTCTTCGAGTCCCGCTACGGCGAGCCGTTTCCCGGCGCGCCGTCCTACCTGCCGCGACTCAACGACCCGCGCCCCGGCGGCCCGCGGCTGGTCTATTCCCCACATCTCTACTCGGTGGTGCTCGAGGCCACAGGGGTCTACAAGGCAACGGACGCCACGATCTCCGCGTGGGAGGCCGAACGCGAGGTCGACGCCGCCGCCCTGCGAACGCCCGTGGTCGCCGGGGAGTGGGGCCTGACCTGGGGCACCGACGGCGCGGACCGCTTCACCCGCGAGGTCGTCGAGATGGCCGACCGCCAGATGATGGGCTGGGCCTACTGGAGCTATGACCCCAGCGGGCCGAGCGGCTGGGCGCCGTGGGACGCGACCACGGGGCAGGACAACCCCCTCGCTGCCACGCTGGTCCGGCCCTATCCGCGGCGCGTCACGGGTCGGCCGATCGGGTTTGGCTTCGACCCCGACTCGCGCGACTTCCGCCTCGAGTTGGCACCGGACGCGGCCATCGCCGGCGCGACCGAGATCTTCCTTCCCCCCGCGATCTACGGCGACGGCCACGTCCTGCGCGTGGACGGGCTGGCCCAGGGAGGCTGGGCCAGCGCCTGGGACGCGGACCACAACGTGGTCTCGATCACATGGAGCGAGCCCGCGGCTGGCCCGGTCGTCGTCACGGTCAGCCCTGCCGGCGCGGCGCGCTGACGCCTGCGGGGCTGTAGCGCGAAGCCGGCTCTCGCCAAGCTCGGCGGTTGAGGTGCGAGGGGATCAGGCTATACTTCAGCGGCGCTGGCGAGCCCGCGCGGGGGCGGCCGGCACGGGGTTTGCGTTGCTTGAGCGGTCAGGTCAGAGCGGGGTTCGGGGCGCCGGCCGAGCGGCGGTGCTCGCGGCCCTCGTCACATGCGCGGCCTGCGCCGCGACCGCGTCCAGCGCGGGCTGTCGCGAGCCTGGCGGCGGGACGCGGGGCGCGACGACGGCTGTGGAGCGGAGCGCGACCCTTGATGTGGGCTGTACCGTCGCCAACGGAGGGAACATGGGAACGGATGTGGAGATCCGAGAGACCACGCAGCGTGAGCTCTCGGGCCACCTGGTGGCGGCTATCAACCTGCTGGAGCGCGAGTTTCCGGCCGAAGGTGGCGGCAGCCAGCGGCTGATGAGCGCGGTGCTGTCGATTATGGACACCGACACGGACCGCGAGTGGCAGGAGACGGTGCGCGCGGGCAGCGTGGTCGCGCTGGGCGCGGCCCGGTACTGCGTGGCGCGGGTCGAGCGGGGGCGCGACGCGCCGGGCCTGCTGGTGCTGCGCCAGGTGACGCCGTGAGCGCGGCGGGTGCCAAGGCGGAGCGTCCTGACGCGGCGAGCGGCGCCCCCACGCCCGGCGAGGCCGCTGGGGGGCTGGTCGGGGGCGGTGAGGGGTTGGCGACTCAGCTTCGCGGCATGTCCTACGAGGAGGGCGCCGCCGCGCTGGCGCCCCAACCCGAGGGCGCCACGGCCGGACGCGCAGGTACCAAGACCGCCGCGCCCACCGAGAAGCCGTCGGGCACCCTGTGGGCCACCGACGCCGAAGGAAAGGCGCTGCCGCCCAGCCTCGCGGACATCCGGCAGGGCGGCCTGAACGACTGCTACCTCTTCGCGGCGATGGCGGCCATCGTGAACGCCGACGCGTCGCGCATCGTCAACGCCATCCAGGATCACGGCGACGGCACATACACCGTCACCTTCAAGGGGATCGGGCTCTTCAAGTCGGCCACGCAGACGGTGAGCGCCGATTTTGAGGTCGGCAGGCACGGGTCCGTGACCAGCACCAAGGCCTTGTGGCCGCTGATCATCGAGAAGGCGTACGCCCAAGAGAAGGGCGGCACCGACGCGATCGGCGGGCCGCAGGGCGGCAACCCAGGGGCCGCCGTGGACGATCTGACCAACGATGGCGCGAGCCGCTTCGATCCCCATGACAAGACGGCGGACTGGATCATCGCCAAACTCAAGAAGGCCAAGGACGGCAAGGCGCCGGTCACCGTGCTGGCGCCCAAGGGCGAAGGCGCGAGCGAGAAGAAGGTCGCGCTGACCGGCCGCATCACGGGGCTCATCTTCTGGCACGCGTACGCCGTCGTGGACGTCGACGTGGAGGGCAAGCGCCTGAAGCTCTTCAACCCCCACGGCCGCAACCACCCGAACGGGACCGGCTGGCTCGACATCGAGGACTTCCGCAGCTTCTTTATCGAGGTCAACGTCAACGACTGATGGCCGCTGACGATCGCGGGCGAAGATGAGCTCCGTGAGACGCCTTGACGGCTTCGTGGTCGGGTGGGGCCTTGATCTCGACTGCAAGTGCTCGAATTTACATGATTTTGAGCCCCTTGCAGAACGTGCGCGACCCGCAAGCCTCGCCGGACACGAGGCTCAGGCCGCCGCCCGCTCCTCACCCCCAACCATGAGCCCCCCATGACGCTCCCGCCCGCGATCCGACCCACCTGCGCCTGGCCGGCGCTCCCTTACATCCTGCTTGTTCTCGGCGCCTGCTCCCCTGCACCGGCGTCGGACCCCGAGCTGGATGTCAGCGCCGACTCCGGCCCGGAGCTGAGCCCCGAAGACGACGCGGAGGTCGTGCTCAGGGTTCACCTCGACGCCCGCACCCAGCGGGTGGGTCGCCTCATCGGCTGGAACGTCGGCAGCAGCTCCCGGTACGCCCCCCCGGATGACGCTCGGCATCCAGAGTGGCGGACCGACGCCGTCGTCGAAGCCGTGACTCGCCTGGGCGCGGTGCGCGCAGCCAACGGCGACCGCCCCTACATCCGGTTCAGCGGCCTGCAGATCGACGGGCAGCTCGGCGCCGATGGGTACCACTTCTGGGATTTCGCGGACCCCGACGCGCCGCCCGCGCCGGGCGACAACATGTCGCCGCTGCAGACCATGGCGCTCGTCGACGAGACCGACGCGGAGCCCCTCATCATGCTCAACTTCGGCTCGGGCACGTCTGCCGAAGCGGCGAACTATGTGCAGTATCTCGCCGGGACCGACGCCGCGGCCCCCATGGTGGCGGCGCGCCACGCCGCGGGGCGCGAACAGCCCTGGCCGACGGACCTCTTTGAGGTGGGTAACGAGATCTACGAGAGCTGGAACACCGGCTACAGCGAAACCGGGGCATACAGCTATGCCAACCCCGCCGCCGCCAACGGCGGAGACCCCGCGTGGTACGGGCGCCCGGCGAGCCGTGTCGAGGACTACGCCGCCCGCGCCCTCGAGTACATCGACGCGGTCTTGGCCGTCCACGCGGGCGCCCGCTTCTATATCCCGCTGACCCAGGGGACCTGGAGCGGGTGGGGCGGCCCCGATGTCGCGCTCCCTCCCATGGCGGCGCTGCTTGAGCACCCGTCCGTCGCCGGTGTGGTCGTTCACCAATACACGCTCGACGACGGCGTGCTCGGCTACGGGGCGGCCTACGGTCAGGATGCCTGGGTCTTGGCCAGCGCCGACTTCTTCCGCCCCCGCTACGAAGCGTTGCGGGTGTCACTGTCCGAGCTCGACCGACCCGAGCCCCTGGAGCTCGCCATCACCGAGTACCACAGCGTCGCCAACATCGATCTCCTGCGATACGTGGGCCCCACGCCTGCCGCGGCGCTCGGCCTCGCCGACATGCTCATGCTCTACGCCGAGCTCGGGGTCGAACGCGCGATGCAGCACATGTCGCTCCATCTGTCGCTCGACGCGGACAAGCTCTCGAGATCGTGGCACGTCCCGTTCGCGCTCGACGGCGACGTCCTCGTCGACCGCCCGACCTACACGATCACCCGGCTCTTCGCCGACCACCTCTACCGCGACCTCGTGGCGATAGACGCCGTACGGATGCCAACGGCCGTCTATGACTCCATCGACCAGCCCTTCGACTACGCCATCGTCCACGCGGCGGCGTTCGTCTCCGAAGCCGGCGACGCCGGCAGCGTGATGCTGCTCAACCGCGACCTCGCCAGTGAGCACACGGTGAGCCTCGCCTTCCCGGACGGCTGGTCGGTGCGGTCCGCGACGCGAGTGGCGCCCGCGGAGCTGTGGCGCGACGTGGACGAGGTCCCGCTCGCGGTCGAGGACGCCGCATTCGAAGCGCATGGCGCCCGGGTCTCGCTGACGCTGCCGCCGCACTCGTTCACGGCGATGCAGTTGGAACGGTAACCCGCGTCTACCGCCTTGGCCTTCGCGGAGCCCTCGGCGCTGCTCCACCGTGCAGCGCACCCTGCCGCGCGGAGCCTCACAGCGCCCGCCCCGCTCGGTCCGGATATGGGGACACCTTCTCAAGCGCTACGCGATGTGAGCTGAACCCTCGAACGAGCCCTTGACCTTCTCGGGCGGAGGCGTCAAGGAGTGCTCGCCATGGACCTCGCCTCCCTCGTCGGTTACGTCGCCTCCGCCCTCATCGCCCTCGCGATGATGATGACGGGGATCGTGCGCCTCCGGGTGGTCGCCCTCGCG
>CAZNZH010000329.1:0-895 GCA_964577445.1 uncultured Myxococcales bacterium | reverse complement strand
GTTCCGCCACGATGATGACCTACGGCGTGCTCATCGACGCGTGGCCCATCATCATCGCCAACGCCTTCATCAGCGCTGTTCACCTCGTCTATCTGCGCAAGCTCCTGACCTCGCGCGTCCACTTCGAGTTGCAGCCGATCGGGCACGTCTCCAACTGGTATCTGCATCGCTTTCTGCACTTCTACGGCGCGGACATCGCCACCTCCCATCCGGACTTCGACATCCACGCGCTCCCCGAGCACCTCGGCTTCTTCGTGCTCCGCGACATGCTCTCGACCGGCGTGTTCATCTACACGCAGGACGGCGACGCCCTCAGGATCCACCTCGACTACGTCACGCCAGCCTTCCGCGACCTCCGCAACGCCCGCTTCACCTACGCCGAGTTCGACCGGCGCCTCGCCGGCACGGGCGCTCGGCGCTTCGTCGTCCTCAGCCCCACCGCCGAGATGGCGAGCTACTACGCCCGCAACGGCTTCAACCCCGCCCCCGATCTCGGGCTCGGCGCCCTCGAGCGCCCCATCGCCGCGCAGCGCACCTGGCCTCCGTCCGAGACGGTCTCAAGGGCGGATCCGCTACATTGAGCCGTGAGAAGACGCCCCACAACCGCGCGGCTCCGCCAAAGGCGCCGGCCCCCGCTCGCCCACGCCCCGAGCTCCCGCGACGACCGCGATTGCCGTGTAGTTACAGGGCATTACGAGGCGATCGAGAGTAATGGTGAATAATTTCAACGCCTTAGCGGAGCCCTGGGAGCGGCTCGCCGGTTTTTTTCGTTGACGCGGTGACATGCGTTCAGTATCCTGCGGCTTCAACTGACGGGAGTGGGATATGGACGCGGCACTTGCATGGGACGAGGGGCTGGGCGACTGCTCGAACGACGCGCTTGGGGACCGGATTA
>CAZNZH010000328.1:0-6523 GCA_964577445.1 uncultured Myxococcales bacterium | reverse complement strand
CACTCCGTGACGCCCAGGGCGGCATCATCGGGTATCTGCTCATCGGCACCGACACCACGGCGCGTAAGCAGGCCGAGGCCGCGCAAGAGCTGCTCAATCAGCGCCTGCGCGACCAGCAGTTCTATACGCGCTCGCTCATCGAATCGAACATCGACGCGCTGATGACCACCGACCCGGCGGGCATCATCACCGACGTCAATAACCAGATGGAGGCGCTCACGGCGCGCACACGCGAAGAGCTCATCGGCGTGCCGTTCAAGGACTTCTTCACCGACCCTGGTCGCGCGGAGGCGGCCATCGAGCAGGTGTTGCGCGAGAAGAAGATCACCGACTACGAGCTGACGGTGCGCGCTCGGGACGGTCGCGTGACGGACGTATCCTATAACGCCACCACGTTTTTTGACCGGGACGGTGAGCTGCGGGGGGTGTTCGCCGCGGCGCGCGACGTGACCGAGCGAAAGCGCTTCGAGCACGCGCTTCAGGAGGCGAACCGCGAGCTCAAGAGCGCGAAGTCGATCGCGGAGCGCGCCAACCTCGCGAAGTCCGAGTTTCTCTCGAGCATGAGCCACGAGCTGCGCAGCCCGCTCAACGCCATCTTGGGCTTCGCGCAGCTCATGGAGTCCGCCTCACCGCCGCCCTCGGGCGCTCAGACTAAGAGCATCGCGCAGATACTTCAGGCCGGCTGGCACCTCCTCGAGCTCATCAACGAGATCCTCGACCTCGCCGTCATCGAGTCGGGCAAGATCTCGCTCTCCCTTGAGTCGGTGTCCCTGACGGGGGTGCTGTCGGAGTGCAAGGCGATGATGGAGCCCGAGGCGCAGCAGCGCGGCATCGGCATCCACTTCCCGCCGCTGGACGAGCCGACCTTCGTCACCGCCGACCGCACTCGCCTCAAGCAGATCGTCATCAACCTCCTGTCCAACGCCATCAAGTACAACACGCCCGGGGGCCGGGTCGATGTGGAGGTGACCACCGAAAACGAGGGCCTCGCCCGCATCGTCGTGACGGACACGGGCGAGGGGCTGTCCGCCGACGAGCTCGCGCAGCTCTTTCAGCCCTTCAATCGCCTCGGTCAGGAGGACGGCGAGGTCTCCGGCACCGGGATCGGCCTGGTCGTCACCCGCCGCCTCGCCGAGCTGATGGACGCCGCCATCGGCGTGGCGAGCACCGTGGGCGTGGGCAGCGTGTTCTGGTGCGAGCTGGTCTCCGCGGAGGCGCCCGAGCTGTCGGCCGAGCGGCTCCTCGACGTGGAGGCGCCCCCGGACTGGGCCTCGGCCGGCCCGCAGCGCACGGTCCTCTACGTCGAAGACAACCCGGCGAACATGGCCCTGGTCGAGCAGCTCATCGCCCGCCGCCCCGACCTGCGGCTGCTGACCGCCGTCAACGGCGCCGCGGGCATCGAGGTCGCCCGCGCCGAGCTCCCGGAGCTCATCCTGATGGACATCAACCTGCCCGGCATCAGCGGCATCGACGCCATGCGCGTGCTGCGCGCGGACCCGCTCACGGCGGCCATCCCCGTCGTCGCCATCAGCGCCAACGCCATGCACCGCGACATCGCCATCGGCCTGGCGTCTGGCTTTCTGCGCTACCTGACGAAGCCCATTCGGGTCCGCGAGTTCATGGAGATGCTCGACGCGGCGCTACAACCTCGCGCGGAGGCCACCACCCCGCGCCCGCCGCACGACGAGCCCGGCGCGTGACGCGGCCCACCCGCGCGGCAAGCGAACCATGATCGATCCGCTCAGCGTCCTCAGCGCCCCCATCTTGATCGTCGACGATCAAGCGCCAAACGTCGCCCTGCTCGAGCAGATGCTGCAGGCCGCCAGCTACGTCGCGGTGTCGTCGACCCGCGACCCGCGCGCGGCCTATGAGCTGCACCGCGTCCACCGCTACGCGCTCATCCTCCTCGACGTGCAGATGCCCGGGATGGACGGGTTTCAGGTCATGGACGCGCTGAAGCCCCTCGAGCCCGAGAGCTATCTGCCGGTCATCGTCATCACCGCGCAGCCGCACCACAAGCTGCGCGCGCTGAACGCTGGGGCCCGTGATTTCGTCAGCAAGCCCTTCGACATCGCCGAAGTGCTCATGCGGGTGCACAACGCCATCGAGCTTCGCCTCCTGCACCTCCGGGCCCACGAGCTCTACGAGCGCGTCGTCGAGGAGCAGCGACGCTCGGAGGAATTGCTCTTCAACGTCCTGCCCCGGGGCATCGCCGAGCGCTTGAAGAGCGCCGCCGCCGCCGCCACCGCCGAACCCCTCACCGAGATCATCGCCGACAGCTTCGCGGACGCCTCGATCCTCTTCGCGGACATCGTGGGCTTCACCCAGCTCTCCTTGGGCCTCCCCCCGGAGGCGCTGGTGGCGCTGCTCAATGAGATCTTCAGCGAGTTCGACCGCATCTGCGACGCCCGGGGTCTCGAGAAGATCAAGACCATCGGAGACGCCTACATGGCCGTCGCGGGGCTCCCAGACCCGGCTGCCGACCACGCCGACCGCGCCGCGCACATGGCGCTCGACATGCTCGAGTCCATGGGCACGTTCAACGCCCTGACCGGCCACGGCGTGCGCCTGCGCGTCGGCGTCGGCTCCGGCGCGGGCGTCGCCGGCGTCATCGGCCAGCGCAGGCTCATCTACGACCTCTGGGGTGACACCGTGAACCTGGCCAGCCGCATGGAGTCGCAGGGCGTCGCAGACCGGGTCCAGATCTCCGGCGCGACGCGAGCCAAGCTAAGCCCCGGCTTCCTCGTGGAGCCGCGAGGCCAGGTCGAGATCAAGGGCCGCGGCGCCGTGCCGACGTGGTTTCTGACCGGACGCGCCTGACCCCTGGCACCTCCTGGCCGGGGCGGCTCCTGGCCGGGCGGGCGCACAGACACGACCGCACGCGAACAGGAGTTTATGTGACCGTACGGTCATGATATATCCGGTGCCATGTTCACCGATGCGCTCTTGAAGGCCACCGTCGGCCGCGCCCTGCGGCGCCCCCTGCCTCCCCACAACGCGCCCCGCTTCAGCGGGCCGGCCGGCGTCGGGCACGTCGAGAGCTGGTTTGTCCGCGCCAACCACCCGACCGAGCCGCGCGCCCTGTGGCTCAAGGCGACCATCCTCGCGCCCGACCCCGCGCGCGGCGGTGACCCGGGGCCGCCGACCGCCGGCGCCTGGGCCATCGCCTTCGACGGCGCGCGCGGCCGCACCTTCGCCACGCGGCTGACCATCCCATGGGCGCAAGCCCGCTTCCACGGCGGCGCCGAGGCCACCGCCGCGACCGTGGGCCCCTGCGACTTCGTCTTCGGCCGCGGCGGCACCGCCCGCGGCGCGCTCCTCGACCCCCACGACGGGCCCGCCGCCTGGGACCTCGCGTGGCACCCCACCGACTCCGCCCTCGGCGACCCGCTCGTCCTCTTCCCCTACCTCTCGATGCTCGAGGGGCCCTTTCCCCGCTCGAAGCTGGTCACGCCCGTGGCCGCCGCGACCTTCTCCGGCCGCCTCGACGTCTTCGGCGAGCGCTGGGACCTCGGCGGTTGGCACGGCATGCAGGGCCACAACTGGGGCCGCGAGCACTCCCCGGAGTACGCCTGGGGCCAGTGCCTCTTCGTCGACGCCGCCGGCGCGCCCCACTGCATGGCCGAGGGCTTCACCGCCCGCGTCCGCATGGGCAAGCGCCTCTCGCCGCCCATGAGCGCGCTGGTCGTGCGTCGCGGCGCTCAGGTCTTCCGCTTCGATCGCACCCTCGACTTCTGGCGCCAGCGCGCCACGGTCGACGGGCTCCGCTGGACGCTGCGCCTCGGCTCCCCCGACGGCGAGGCGCACCTCGCGCTGGAGGCCGCCCACGACGCCATGGTCTGCCTCGGCTATGGCAACCCCGACGGCAGCCTCGCCTACTGCCACAACTCCAAGCTCGCCCGCGCGCGGCTCTCGGTGAACCCGGTCAACGACGACGCCTTCACCTGCGAGAGCGCTTATGGCGCGGCCCTCGAGCTGCTCTCGCTCGCCCGCGACCCCCACTTCGACCGGGTGGTGTGACGATGGGTGCCTCGTTTTTCGAGACCATGCGCGGCACGCTGACCGACGCTCACGGCGCTGCGCACCCCCTCGAGTTCTGCATCAAGGCGGAGGCGTCGTCGCTGTGGCGCTTCCTCTTGGACGGCCGCACCCGCGCCAGCGGCGTCGTCTTCGCCCCGCCCTGGGCCAGCGACGTGGCCTGCGCCGGCGCCTTGACCATCACGCTCCCGCGCGGCCGCCGCATCGTCTACCGCCTCACCTTCAGCGGCCCCGATGGTGCTGCCTGGGAGCTTCGCGGCCACAAGACCTGGAGCCCCCGCCACCCCCTGCGCTCGCTCGCCGAGCTGCCGGTGACCCTGGCCCCCGCGGGGTCCCCCACCACCGTCGCGGCGCGGGGCCTGGTCCGCTTCGACCTCGGCGAGCTGCCGGCCTTCCTCCGCTCGTGGAGCCCCCTGGCGCGCTTCGGCCGCCACCCCCTGGGCCCGCGCTCGCCCTGGCTGCCGGCCGAGACCGCCGCCCTCCCCGAGCGCCTCACCGCGACCCTCTGCGCCCTCGGTGAGGCCGAGCTCGAGCCGGGTGAGCACGTCCCCGGCGCTGACGCCCGCGCCGAGGCGCTGGCCCGCGAGCTCCTCGACCAGGGAGGGGCCCTGGCGGTGCTGGGCTACGCCGCGCTCCTGCTCTGGCTCGACGCCGCCGCCCTGCTGCGCGAGCGCCGCGCCTTTCGCCACCTCGACGTCGCGACCCGGCGCCGTCTGCTCGCCCACCTCGCCCGGACGCCGGGCGCTGGCGCCATGGATCTGTTGCGCGCGCGGCTGGTCAGCGTCATCGGCTTGCCGTTTCGCACCGCACAGTTCGACCGCCCGGAGTATCTCAGGTCCATCGGCCACCCCGACCTCACGGCGCCGGCCCACCCCAGAGAGAAGCCCCCGCGGTGGCTGCGGCAGGTCACCGCGGCCGAAGCGCTCGACGCCCACAGCGACGTCCACGCCGACGTCTGCGTCATCGGCACCGGCGCGGCGGGCGCGCCCCTCGCGATGCACCTGGCTCAGGCCGGGTTCGCGGTGGTCATGCTCGAGGAGGGGCGCTACACCGACCGCCACGACTACGTCGGGAGCCCGCTGGCGCGCATGGACGCGCTGTGGCGCCGCCGCGGCCTCGACGTGACCCTCGGCACGCCGCTCGCCATCCCCACCGGCCGCGTGGTGGGGGGCACGACGACCATCAACTCCGGGACCTGCTTCGCGACCCCCGACGCCGTGCTGTCCGCCTGGCAGCGCGAGCTGGGCTTCCCCGACGACTTCGCCCCCGAGCGCTGGCGCCGGCACAGCGAGCGCGCCCGGGCGGCGCTTCAGGTGACCCCGGCCGGCCCGCGCGAGGTCGGGCCCATCGGGCCGCTCGTCGCGCGCGGGGCCGACGCCCTGGGCCTCGAGCACGGCCCCCTGCCGCGCAACGCCCCGGGCTGCACCGCGGCCGGCGTCTGCATCTTCGGCTGCCCCGAGGGCGCCAAGCGCTCGGCCGACATCGCCTACGTGCCCCGCGCGCTCAAGGCGGGCGCGGCGCTCTTCACGGGGCTGCCGGCCACGCGCCTGTTGATGCGCGGCGGCCGCGTGGTGGCGGTCGAGGCCCGCGGCGCGGACCGCCATGGTGTGGCGAAGACCCTGCGCGTGTACGCGTCGCAGGTCGTGGTCGCCACCGGCGCGCTCCAGTCGCCGCTGCTCCTGCGCGACAACGGCCTGCGCCTGCCGGGCATCGGCAAGAACCTGTCGGTGCACCCCGCGCTCGGCATGGTGGCCCGCACCCACGAGGCCATCGACCAGTGGCACAGCGTCCCCCAGGGCTACGGGATGCTCGCACCCGGCGTCGAGGGGGTGCGCTTTGAGGGCTTCTACCTGCCGCCCCAGCTCCTGGCGGGCTTTCTGCCCATGCGCGGGGCGGAGCTGACGGGCTGGATGGACGACCTCGGGCGCATCGCGCAGTTCGGCTTCATGGTGCGCGACGGCGGCGACGGCAGCGTCCACCGCGGCCCGGGCGGGCGCCCGCTCATCCGCTATCGCCTCTCCGCCCGCTCCCGGTCCCGCCTCGCCCAAGGGGCCGGCCTCCTCGCCGAGGTGATGCTGCGAGGCGGCGCCGACGAGGTCCTCACCGGCATCCTGACCCACCCGCGCGTCACCACCGTCGAGGCCGCCCAGGCGCTGTGCACCGGGCACCTTCAGACCCGCGCCTTCACGCTCTTGGGCTGCCACCCCCTCGGGACCTGCGCCATGGGCGCCGACCCGCGCTACGCCGTCGTCGACTTCGACCACCGCGTCTACGGCACCGACAACCTCTACGTCGTCGACGGCAGCACCGTCCCGACGTCCCTCGGCGTCAACCCACAGATGACCATCATGGCCTTCGCCTTCCGCGCCGCCGAGCGCATCGCCACCCGCCTCGAGTCCCCCGCGGCCGCCTGGCCGCCATGACGCCAGCGCCAGCCCCCCGCCGTCTATGGGCCATCACGCGTCGTGCGTGTCGGCTCGCGGGA